>NZ_JBEYVC010000128.1:0-29779 GCF_040643855.1 Streptomyces sp. NPDC047072
CGTCCGCCGTCAGCTCCGCGGGGTTGGTCAGGCCGCGCCACAGCCCGAGCCGCATGGGCCGCGGGTCGGCCAGCGCGTCGCCCCGACCTGCTCAAGGGGCTCTTCCACGTCGACCACCTCGCGACCCGGATCCGCCGGCACGCCGAGAACCTCGCCGTGCTCGGCGGGGCCGTCTCGCGGCGGCAGTGGAGCAACCCGGTCTCCATGACCGAGGTGCTGCGGTCCGCCATCGCCGAGGTCGAGCAGTACTCACGGGTCAAGCTCGTACCGCCGATCGACGGCACGCTGCGGGGGCACGCCGTCGCCGACGTCATCCATCTGCTGGCCGAACTCGTCGAGAACGCCACGGTGTTCTCGGCGCCGCACACGCAGGTCCTGCTGCGCGCCAACCTCGTCACCTCGGGGCTCGCGGTCGAGGTCGAGGACCGTGGGCTCGGCATGCCCGTCGGCGAACAGCAGCGGATGAACGCGCTGCTCGCCGACCCCGACCAGGTGAACGTCGCCAGCCTGCTGGCCGACGGGCGCATCGGACTGTTCGTGGTCTCACAGCTCGCCAAGCGGCACGGCATCCATGTCCGGCTCCAGACCAATATCTATGGCGGGGTCCAGGCGGTGCTTGTCGTACCGCAGGCGCTGCTCGGGTCGGCGCCGGGGGTGGAGCCGTCGCCGGGGGGTGTTGTCGGGGCTGTCGGGGCGGGTGGAACTGCCGGGGCGGGCGGCGGTGCCGGAGGTGTAGGAGGGCCCGGGGCGGGTGCGCCGGAGCAGGGAGCTGGGTCGCGGCGGGGCGGGCACGAGCCTCGGCATCGGGCTGTGCCGTCGCCCTCGGGCGATCCGCAGCATCGGGGGAGGTCCGGCGGGCGCCAGGAGGCGTCGGTGGGGCGGAGCGGGGACGCCGGGCGGTACACGGAACCGGGTGTCAACGGGAATGCGGCGCCCACGGTCAACGGCAGCGGGGCGCTCGGGCATGCCGAAGGGGGCGTGGCGGGTGCGGTCGTGGGCGACGGTGGTCGTGTGCCGGGGCCGGGGAGTGTGGCTTCGGCGGGGGACGGAACCGTTCGAGGTGGTGGCGCCGGGGCCGGCGGCGGCACGTCGGCGGGTGGTGGATTCGGTGCGAACGGCGTCGGTTCCTCTCCCGAAGGAAGGCGGTCGGCGCCGGGTGACGGACTCGGTGCGAGCGGCAGCGTTCCCTTCAGTGACGGAAGCGGGTCGGCGTCAGGGAGCGGGCGCGGTTCGAGTGGTGGCGCTCGTGCGGAGAGCGGCAGTGGCGCCGTCTCTGGGGGCGCCGGTCATCTCCCCGGCGCCACCGGATCCGGCCCGGGCAGCCCCGCGGTCGGTTCCAACGGTGTCGGGTCCGGGCTGAACGGTGATTCTGGTGTCGGTCACGCCGGTGTCGGTCACGCCGGTGTCGGTCCGAACGGCAGTGGCGTCGATGCCGGGCGGGACGCGCCGCCCCTGCCCGTGCGCGGTCCCCGCGAGGAGCGGCCCAACCCTGCCGAGGCCGTGCCCGGGATCAGGGCCGGTGACCGCAGGCTGGTGGCGGATCACGCGGTCGGGCCGCCCCTGCCGCGCACCGGTGTCGTGCGCGGCACCATGGGCAAGCCCCAACTGCCCCGCCGCCGCGCCCAGGAGCACATCGCGCCGCAGCTGCGCGGCGGACCGGCACCGCGTCAGGACGCCGAGACCCCGGCCGCGCACGACCCGGGGCTGATGGCTGCCTTCCAGCGCGGGATCAGCCTCGCCGAGGCCCAGCAGCACCTGGAGTCGGAAGACATCGACCCGGTCACACCTATGGCGACGACACCCATGGAGTCCGCGCACACAACGTCCCGCTACGCCGACGGGGCCCACATGGGGTCGACCCACATGGGGCCACCCCAAGCCGACGCTCCGTACATGGGGTCGGCACACACAGACGTGGCCCACACGGAGACCGCCTACACAGGTCCGGCGACCACGGGGATCGCCCACACATACAGCGCCCCGCCGGCCCCGGCGTCCTTCGACCCGAGCTTCACGCGCGACACGAGCCGCCCGGAGGCGAGCCGCCCCGATGCGCACCATCCCGACACGGCACCCACCACGCACACCGGATCCATGGGCCTCACTCACATGGACCGGACCCACGTGGACTCGACCCACATATCCGAGCCACGCGGCGCCCGGGACGGAGCCACCGCCCCCCGCCACGACCTCGACCTCGATCGCACCACCCGGCCCGACGGGAGCGCACCGGCCGGATGACCACCCCCGTTTCCACCCCCACCCCCAGCGCTCCCGCAGACCTTCGTACCTCAAGGAGTCGATCCACCATGGCGAGCGAAGCGCCGACCGGCCAGGTATCCGACCTCGACTGGCTGATGAGCGGCCTCGTGCAGCGCGTACCGCACACCACCAGCGCGGTCCTGCTGTCCTGCGACGGACTCGTGAAGTCGGTTCACGGCCTGGACGCGGACAGCGCCGACCACATGGCCGCCCTGGCCTCCGGCCTGTACTCCCTGGGACGCAGCGCGGGCGTCCGCTTCGGTGACGGCGGCGACGTCCGCCAGGTCGTCGTCGAACTCGACTCGACCCTGCTGTTCGTCACCACCGCCGGCTCCGGCACCTGTCTCGCCGTGCTGGCCGGCCGCGAGGCCGACGCGGCGGTGCTCGGCTACGAGATGGCCATGCTGGTCAAGAGCGTCCGCCCCTATCTGGTGACCGCTCCCCGGCAGCACGCCGTCGAATCCCCGGCGATGAGGCCTTGAGCGTGGCGGCGGCCGGCGACGGGCCCTGGCTCGACGACGCGGCCGGTCGGCTGGTGCGGCCCTTCACGGTCAGCAACGGCCGCACCCGGCCGTCCGTCGCGCTCGACCTGCTGTCGCACGTGCGGGCCACCGGGGTCACCCCCATCGGCTATCTCGGCCCCGAGCACGCGCAGGCGCTCGACCTGTGCCGCGCGCCCGTCTCGGTGGCCGAGGTCGCCGCCCATCTGAAGCTGCCGGCGGTGGTCACCAAGGTGCTGCTGTCGGACCTCGTCGACTGCGGGGCGCTGACCACCAAGCCCCCCGAGTTCCACCACAACCCGACTGACCGGGCCCTTCTGGAGGCAGTGCTCGATGGACTACGACGACAGCTCTGACCCCTTCCCCACCGCACTCAAGATCCTGGTGGCGGGAGGGTTCGGAGTAGGCAAGACGACCTTCGTGGGCGCGGTCAGCGAGATCGCCCCCCTCAGCACGGAGGAACTGCTCACCACGGTCAGCGCCGCGACCGACAGTCTCGACGGGATCGAGAACAAGGTCGAGACGACGGTGGCCATGGACTTCGGCCGCATCACCCTCGATCCGGAGCATGTGCTCTACCTGTTCGGCACGCCCGGCCAGGAGCGGTTCTGGTTCATGTGGGACGAGCTGTCCGAGGGCGCGCTCGGCGCGGTGATCCTCGCCGACACCCGGCGTCTGGAGGAGTGCTTCGCGGCCGTGGACTTCTTCGAACAGCGCGGTCTCGGCTTCATCGTCGCGATCAACGAGTTCGACGGGTCGTTCCGCTACGACCCCGAGGAGGTCCGGGCCGCCATAGACCTCGCGCCGGAGATCCCGGTCGTCCGCTGCGACGCCCGGATCTCCAGCTCCGGAGTGCAGACCCTGCTCACCCTCGTGAGGCACCTCATCGCCCACAGTCCCGCCCCCGCGCCCAGCCATGGCGCCCACATGTGACCACCGCACACACCGCCACGGAGCCGCATATGACCGACGTCCACAGCGACGGAGTCCGTCCATGAGCTACGACCCGCCGCGCCCGGCCGGTCGACTGCTGCTCACCCCCGAGGACAAGGAGGCTCCGGACCGGGCGCGACGGCTGCGCCTGCTGGGCCTGGGCGAGCACCCGGAGCCCGCCCTCGACGCCTTCGCGCAGCGTCTCGCCGAGCGCACGGGAGCGCCGTACGCGATGGTCAACTTCATCGGCGAGGACCGGCAGTTCTTCGCCGGGCTCCGGGTGCCGGAACCGCGGCCCGTCGCGCGCGGAGAGGACACCAAGCCCGAAGTGGGCCGCTATATGGAGCGCGACCATGGTTTCTGCCCCCATGTGGTCGTGCGACGCAAGGCGTTGGCCCTGGAGGACGTCGGCGACTACCCGCGGTTCGCCGGCAATCCGGTCGTCGACGAGTTCGGGATCCGTTCCTATCTGGGGGCGCCGCTCATCGACAGCACGGGGATGGTGCTCGGCACCGTGTGTGTGGCCGACGTGGAGCCGCGCACCTGGGGGAAGCCCGGCCTGGAGGCGATCAAGTCGTCGGCGGCCGAGCTCGTGACGCGACTGGAGCGGCGGGAGGCCGACGGGTTCCCGCTGTGACGGGCACTCCTGTGAGGAGCTGACGGTTCTGGCCCGCCGACCGGTTCGGTACCGCCGTACTCCTCAAGGGGGTTGCTCCTACAGGGGGTTGCCCCTACATGCCCCGCCAGATGTTGTCGAACGCGGCGTTCTCGATCGCCCGGCGCTGCCGTACGGCCTCCAGCTCCATCACCGCGTCGCCGACGGTGGCCAGGACGGCCGTGACCGTGTCGCCGGTGACGTTCTCGTCGGGCTCGGTCTTCTCGTCGTCGATCCCGGAGACGGCGGCCAGTGCGGCGAGGACCGGTTCGCCCGAGGCCCTGCGCTCCTCGGCGTGGCTGCGGGCGGCCGAGTCGACCGGCACCGAGCGTCCGGTCCGCAGGGGGATGCGGCGGCCGCGTCGACGGGTGGTGAGGCCGATCTTCTCCAGGTCGTCGAGGTAGGCGGCGGACAGCTCGCGGCCCCGGCGCCACAGCCAGTCCTCGACCGTCTCGTGGGGCTTCTCGCGGGACAGGGCGGCGGAGGCCTCGTCCAGCAGGCGGTCGCCCGTCGCGGCCTGCGGGCCGGGCACGATCCGGTCGTCGTCCAGGGTGAGCGCGCCGGCCTCCAGGAGGTCCAGGACCTCGGCGCCCGCGAGCGCGAGGGACAGGTCGCCCTGCTCGACGAAACGGCCGGGCGGCACGTCGAGGGCGAGGATCGCGAGGTCCCGTGCGGTGGTCATCAGCGACTCCAGGTCGGTCGGGTGCGGGGCGAGGACGCCGGAACCGGTGCCGGCCGGGCGTCCCCACATGATTCTCGTCGGGACATGTGGGCTACGGCCATGTGGTGCGGAAATTCGACCCACAGCAGGATCGTGGTGGCCGCCCACACCGACACCGCGGGCGACCGAGGGCGTGAAGCAAAGCTGTGGCCGCGCTTAAGAAATCCTCGATGGACCAGGACGTCGCCGTACGGCAGATTGCTACGCGAATCCCCCCTCTTCCCGGATCCGGGCCGCTTCGGCATGCCCGCGCCCGGGACCGCACCCACAGGAGTCGTGGCGTTGAAGGCGCTGGTCAAGGAGAAGGCGGAGCCCGGGCTGTGGCTCGTGGACGTCCCGGAGCCCGCCGTCGGACCCGGAGACGTCCTGATCAAGGTGTTGCGGACCGGGATCTGCGGCACCGATCTGCACATCCGGTCCTGGGACGGCTGGGCCCGGCAGACGATCCGCACCCCGCTGGTGCTCGGGCACGAGTTCGTCGGCGAGATCGTCGAGACGGGCCGTGACGTCGTGGACATCAAGGCCGGCGACCGGGTCAGCGGCGAGGGGCACCTGGTGTGCGGAAAGTGCCGCAACTGCCTTGCCGGGCGACGGCACTTGTGCCGGGCCACGGTCGGGCTGGGCGTCGGCCGGGACGGGGCCTTCGCGGAGTACGTCACCCTCCCCGCAGGCAATGTGTGGGTGCACCGGGTCCCGGTGGACCTAGATGTCGCCGCGATCTTCGACCCGTTCGGCAACGCCGTGCACACCGCGCTGTCCTTCCCGCTGGTCGGCGAGGACGTCCTGATCACCGGCGCCGGGCCGATCGGTCTGATGGCCGCAGCCGTCGCCCGGCACGCGGGCGCCCGCAACGTCGTCATCACCGACGTCAGCGAGGAACGCCTGGAACTGGCCCAAAAGACCGGCGTCAGCCTCGCCCTGAACGTCGCCGGGACCACGATCGCCGAGGGCCAGCGCTCCCTCGGCCTGCGCGAGGGCTTCGACGTCGGCCTGGAGATGTCCGGCCGCCCCGAGGCGCTGCGCGAGATGATCGCCAACATGACGCACGGCGGCCGGATCGCCGTACTCGGCCTGCCCGCCGAGGAGTTCGCGGTCGACTGGGCCCGGATCGTCACCTCGATGATCACCATCAAGGGCATCTACGGCCGTGAGATGTTCGAGACCTGGTACGCGATGTCGGTGCTCCTGGAGGGCGGCCTCGACCTCGCCCCCGTGATCACCGGCCGCTACGGCTACCGCGACTTCGAGGCGGCGTTCGCGGACGCCGCGAGCGGCCGTGGCGGCAAGGTCATCCTCGACTGGACCAACTGACTTCTGGACCAACTGACTTAGGGACTGACGATGTTCGACTCCGTGCGCGACGACCTGCGCGCCACCCTCGACGAGATCCGCGCCGCCGGTCTGCACAAGCCCGAGCGGGTGATCGACACCCCGCAGTCCGCGACCGTGAACGTCAGCCGGGGCGGCCGCCCCGGCGGGGTCCTCAACTTCTGCGCCAACAACTACCTCGGTCTCGCCGACCACCCCGAGGTGATCGCCGCCGCCCACACCGCACTTGACCGCTGGGGCTACGGCATGGCCTCCGTGCGTTTCATCTGCGGTACGCAGGAGGTGCACAAGGAGCTGGAGGCGCGGCTGTCCGCCTTCCTCGGCCAGGAGGACACGATCCTGTACTCCTCCTGCTTCGACGCCAACGGCGGTGTCTTCGAAACCCTGTTGGGCCCCGAGGACGCGGTGATCTCCGACGCGCTCAACCACGCCTCGATCATCGACGGCATCCGGCTGTCGAAGGCCCGCCGCTTCCGGTACGCCAACCGTGATCTGGCCGATCTGGAACGGCAGTTGAAGGAGGCCGCGGGCGCCCGCCGCAAGCTGGTCGTCACCGACGGCGTCTTCTCCATGGACGGTTATGTCGCGCCGTTGAAGGACATCTGCGACCTCGCCGACCGCTACGACGCGATGGTCATGGTCGACGACTCGCACGCCGTCGGCTTCGTCGGCCCCGGCGGCCGTGGCACCCCCGAACTGCACGGCGTCATGGACCGCGTGGACATCATCACCGGCACCCTCGGCAAGGCGCTCGGCGGGGCCTCCGGCGGGTACGTGGCCGCCCGCGCCGAGATCGTCGCCCTGCTGCGGCAGCGCTCACGGCCGTACCTCTTCTCGAACACCCTCGCCCCGGTGATCGCCGCGGCCTCCCTCAAGGTGATCGACCTGCTGGAGACGGCCGGTGACCTGCGCGAACGGCTCGCCGCGAACACCGCGCTCTTCCGCCGCCGGATGACCGAGGAGGGCTTCGAGATCCTGCCCGGCGAGCATCCCATCGCGCCGGTCATGATCGGCGACGCGTCCGTCGCAGGACGGCTGGCGGAGCTGCTGCTGGAGCGCGGGGTGTACGTGATCGGGTTCTCGTATCCGGTCGTACCGCAGGGGCAGGCCCGCATCCGGGTCCAGCTGTCGGCCGCGCACTCGACGGACGACGTGAACCGGGCCGTGGACGCGTTCGTGGCGGCGCGGGCGGAGCTGGCGGCCGGCTGACCGGAGCGTCCCGGACATATTGAGATAATCGATCCCATGATCGAAGCGCGGCGGCTCCACATCCTCCGTGCGGTGGCGGACCATCGCACCGTGACGGCGGCTGCCGCCGCGCTGTATCTCACCCCCTCGGCCGTCTCCCAGCAGCTCACGGCCCTCGAACAGGAGACCGGTCACCGGCTGGTCGAGCGGGGCGCGAAGGGCGTACGGCTGACTGCCGCCGGTGAGATCCTGCTCGGCCACACCAACGCGGTCCTCGCCCAGCTGGAGCGGGCGGAGGCGGAACTGGCCGCATACGGCTCGGGCGAGGCCGGGACGGTCACCGTCGCCTCCTTCGCGACCGGGATCGCGCTGGTCGTGGCGCCCGCGGTGGCCCGGCTGGCCTCGACGGCGCCGGGGATCCGGATCCGGGTCCAGGACGCGGAGGGGGACGCGAGTCTGCCGATGGTGCTGGACCGGCAGGTCGATGTGGCGGTGGCGGTGGAGTACCGGGGGGCTCCGGCGGCCGACGACCCGCGGCTGACGCATGTGCCGCTGTACGCCGAGCCGTTCGACGCGGTGGTGCCGGAGAGCCATCGGCTGGCCGAGGTCGCGGAGGTGCCGCTGGCGGAGCTGGCGAAGGACGCGTGGATCGGGCCGTACCCGGGCAATCCCTGCCATGACGTGGTGGTGCTGGCCTGCGAGAACGCGGGGTTCCAGCCGCGGCTCGAACACTCCTCCGACGACTTCCGCGCGGTCGTGTCGCTGGCCTCGGCGGGGGCGGGAGTGGCGCTCGTGCCACGGTCCGCGCTGCGCGGGATGGAGCTGACGGGGGTCGTCGTACGACCGGTGGACGGGGTGGCACCCACACGGAGGGTCTTCGCGGCGGTGCGGCGCGGGGCGGAGGGGCATCCGCTGATTCGGCCGGTGGTGGGGGCGTTGGGGGAGGTGGCGGGGGCGTAGCGCTCAGCGGTCGCGGCGGCGGAGGTGTACGACGAGCCAGCCGACGCCGACGAGGGGGAGTAGCAGGGCGAAGACCCCGACGCCGGAGAGGGTGAGGCTCGCCGCGACCACGAGGAGGAGCGGCCAGAACCTCCGCTCCAGCGCCACGGCCGCGACGGCGAGCACCGAGCAGGCGATCGTCAGCCCGATCCTGTCGCTGCGGACCTGGATTGCCGCGGAGGTGGCGGCCGACAGGGCGAGGCTCGCCACCATGAGGGTGAGCGCCCACGGCAAGCGGGTCGGCCGGGGTGGTTCGAGGGCGGTGGGCCGGGGCGTCGAGGGGCGGCGAGCGGGCTTGGGCAGCGGCGCGGGAGCCTCGGGCGACCGGGGAGGCGTCGCGGCGTGTGCGCGGGGCGGCGGATCGGTGGGTGGTGCGGCGGGCGTACGGGGAGGCGCCGGGGTTGGTGAGGGGCGCTGCGCGGCTGGCGTCGGGTGGGGCGGCTTCACGGTCGTCGGTGGGGATGGCTTTGCGGCCGTGGCCGGTGGGTGTGGCTTCACGGTTGCCGCCGGCGGGGGTGGTTGCGCAGCCGTCGCTGGTGGGGGTTTTGGCGCGGCCGTCACTGGTGGGTGTGGTTGCGCGGCCGCCGCGTTCCGTGTCAGCGCCAGCATGTCCACCGTCCCCGTGCCCCGCTGACCCGGCACCGGCAGGCCCTTCGTCGTCGCCGTGTGCAGCAGTCGGCGGTAGATCTCCCCGAAGGTCAGCAGGTCCGGGCCGCCCGGTACTCCGTCCCGCAGCAGCGCCAGCAGCTCTCCCGTGAAGGACGTGTACGTCGCTCCGACCGGGGCCAGGGCCACGGCGTTGACCGGTGCCGACGTCAGGACGTACGTGCCCTCGATGCCCACCTGTCCCAGCAGTGTGTCCGTGCCCGCCCCCATGTCCTGGATGGCCCGTCCGCTGAAGCAGCAGTCGAGGATCACGACCCGGTTGGCCGCCGGGCTGTCGGCGATCACCTCGCGGACGACGTCGAACGGCAGCGCGCTGACCCGGAGTTCGGAAGGGTCCGTGTCGGCGAGGAGGAGGTAGAGCTCGTTGCGCGGCCCGGTCTGCCCGTGCCCGGCGAAGTAGACGAGCAGGGTGTCCTCGGCGGCGCTCGCGCAGCCGCGCAGGGTGCGGTAGACCGCGCGTACGTCGGTCGGGTCGGGGACCACGACACAGCGCTCGACGGGCATGCCGCCCAGCCGGGGGTGGGTCAGGACGGCGGCGAGGTCGTAGAGGTTGTTGCGGACGGCGGGCAGGTCGGCGACCGTGTCCGCCCGGTAGGTGCTCGCCCCGATGAGGACCGCGTACGACCGCTGCGGGTCCGGCAGCCGCATCCTCAGACCTCCCCGGCCCGCGACGCGGGAGCGGTTGCCGCGCGCAGCAGCCGCTCGATCTCGGCGGGCGACTGGACGTCGAACCGCAGCGTCTGCCCGCCGGAGACCATGACCACGACGGAGACCGGGGCGTCACCCCGGGATCTGCGCTGCTGCAGCCAGGTCGCGAGCGACTGGCTCAGCACCCCGATGACCGCACTGATCGTCCCGGTCACCAAGCTCTCGACGGCCAGCTGGGAGAGGGAGCCCATGGTCCCGGGCCCGGCCGCGGGAGCCAGGTGCCGGATGCGGCCCCTGAGCCCGGGTTCCTGCCGCAGCCAGTCCCACAGCGACTCGAACGCGGCACTGCTTCCCTCGACGACGATGCGCACGTCCGACATGTCGTTCCTCCCCGTGTGTGGCGACATTGTCGCGCCCGGTGAGGGGGTGTGGGAGGTGTTCGGCGGAGAGGAGTCGGTAACTCGGGTGTTTCATGTCTGGGATAACGTCTCGGATATGAGACAGGAGAGAGTGGTCGAACCCCACCCGGACCCCGTGGACGTCCGGCTCGGCGCCAGGCTTGCCGAGTTGCGGGCCGAACGTGCGTGGTCGCTCGGGGAGTTGGCGGAGCGGAGCGGGGTCAGCAAGTCCACGTTGTCGCGGGCCGAGCGCGCGGAGATCAGCCCCACCGCCTCGCTGCTGAACCGGCTGTGCGCGGTGTACGGGCGGACCATGTCCCAGCTACTGAGCGAGGTCGAGGCCGAGCCCGCCGTGCTGGTGCGGTCCGCCGAGCAGGTGGTGTGGGAGGACCGGGCCTCCGGTTTCGTACGGCGGTCCGTGTCACCCCCGCACTCCGGGCTGCGCGGCGAACTCGTCGAGGGACGGCTCGCCGCGGGTGCCGACATCGCCTACGACCGTCCGCCCGTGCCCGGCCTGGAGCAGCACATCTGGGTGCTGGACGGTGCGCTGGCCGTCACCGCCCGGGACGAGGAGCACCATCTCGACGCCGGCGACTGTCTGCGGCTGCGGGTGTGGGGGCCGACGCGGTTCCGGTGCGCCGGTCCAGACGAGGTGCGGTACGTGCTGGCGGTGGTGCTCCCGTGATCGTCACCCGTCTGGAAGAGGCTCAACTGCTCGGTCACATCGCCGAGTTGGCCGACCTGCTCGTGGACACCGTGGACGGCGGCGCCTCCATCGGCTTCCTCGCCCCCATGGACCGTACGGCGGCCATTGCCTGGTGGGAGGAGCGGGCGGCGGCGGTCGCCGCGGGACATCTCGCGGTCTGGGCGGCGTACGACGGTTCCCGCGTGGTCGGTACCGTCAGCCTCGCCTTCCCCGACAAGCCCAACTCCCGCCACCGCGCGGAGCTGGTCAAGCTGATGGTGCACCGGGACGCGCGCGGTCGCGGCCTCGGACGGCGCCTCCTCGACACCGCCGAAGGCGCGGCCGCCGACGCCGGTATCACCCTCCTGCACCTGGACACCGAGACCGACAGCCTCGCCGAACGCCTCTACGGCTCCGCGGGATGGACGCGCGCCGGGGTCATCCCCGACTACGCGGCCGATCCCGGCGGGGTGCTGCGGCCCACCACGCTGTACTACAAACACCTCGGAGTCCACGCTCTCACCAGGTGATTGTCAGTGGCGGGCGCTACGGTGCCTGTCATGCCGGACGCCGAAGACGCACACCGCATCGCCCTGTCCCTCCCGGACACGACCGAGAAGATCGCCTGGAGCATGCCCACCTTCCGGGTGGCGGGGAAGATGTTCGCCACGCTGCCCGAGGACGAGACCTCCCTCGCCGTGCGCTGCCCCAAGGAGGAGCGCGACGAACTGGTGCTGGCCGAGCCGGACAAGTTCTGGATCGCCGACCACGAAGCCCAGTTCGCCTGGGTGCGCGTCCGGCTCGCAGCGATCGAGGACGAGGAGGAGCTGCGGGACATCCTGGCGGACTCCTGGCGTCAGGCTGCCCCGACCCGGCTGCTCGACGCGTACCCCGGACTGGGGGTGGCGCCCACGGACTAGCCGTTCAGGGACTGGCCGCTCAGGGACTACCCGTTCAGGGACTGGCCGTTCAGGAAACCGGCGATCCGCTCCCGCAGCGACCGCGCGTCCAGCCCGTGCGCGGCGACGTGCTCCTCGATCGACCCGTACTTCCGCAGCTCCCGGCGCCCCACGCCAAGGCCCAGCACCCGATGCGGTACGTCGGCCAGCGCGTCGTTCGCCGCTGCCGTGGACGTACCCGCCAGGTACGGCTCGACGAGGACCACGTCCGGCCCCGCGGACGCCGTGGCCCGGCGCAGCCCCGCCGCGTCGAAGGGCCGTACGGTCGTCGCGTACAGGACGGTCACGTCGAGACCGTCGGTCGCGGCGAGCACCTGGTCCAGCAGCGGGCCGACGGCCACGACGACCCCCGAGCGTCCCTCGCGCACGGTGTGGAAGCGGGCACCGTCGACTGGGCGCGCGTCCACGTTGGCCTGCACGGACAGCCGTACGTACACCTTGTCGTCGCCCGCGGCGACCGCGTGCCGCAGCAGGGCCTCGGCCTCGTCCGGGTGCCCCGGCACGTGCACGGTCCAGCCGTCCAGGGTGTCGAGCAGGGCCACGTCGCCGGGCGCCATGTGGGTGAAACCGCCCGCGGGCCAGTCGTAGGACGCGGCGGCGCTCACCAGCACCGCGCCCACGTCCTGATGGCCGAGGTCCAGCTTGACCTGCTCGAAGGGCCGCTCGACCAGGAAGCTGGCGAAGGTGTGCAGGATCGGCCGCAGTCCGGTCAGTGCCATCCCCGCGCCCGCCCCGACGAGCAGCTGCTCGCGGATGCCGACGTTGACGACCCGGTCGGGGTGTCGGCTCTGTGCCTCGGTGAAGGCGTCCCGGCCGATCTCGGCGAGGACGAGCGCGACCCGGGGATTCTCGTCGAGCAGTCGTGAGGTGACGGTGGTGAAGCGGTCACGCATGGTGTCCATGGGGCGGTGAGCCTTTCTCGATGTGGTTTCCGGATGCAGGGGGAGGGGTCACGCGAACTTCGGCTCGACGTGTGCCACGACCACATGGGGCCGCCCCACATGTGGCGCTGTGAACGCCTCGTACAACGCCTCGTGGTCCCGCCCGTCGACCGCCACCGTCGACCACCCCGCCGCCTCGAAGCGCGCGGCGATCCCGCCCGGACGGGCATGGCTCGCGGAGGAGTTGTCGACGACGACGGTGTGCAGCCGCTCCAGACCGGCCGGCCCGGCGAAGGCGATCGCTTCATGGTTGCTGCCTTCGTCCAGTTCGGCGTCCCCGATCAGCACCCACACGCGCGGATCTGTCAGCCCCTGGGCGCGCAGCCCGAGCGCCGTGCCGACGCCGATCGGCAGCCCGTGCCCCAGCGAGCCGCTGCCGATCTCGGCGCCCGGCACGAGCACGCGGTCGGGGTGGTGGCCGAGTGGGGAGTCGTAGGAGCCGAAGCCCGGCAGCCACTCCACCGGCACGAAGCCCTTAGCGGCGAGCACCGCGTAGTACGCCATCGGCCCGTGCCCCTTGGACAACAGGAACCGGTCCCGCGCGGGGTCCTCCAGCCGCTCCGGACCCACCCCGCAGGACCCGGTCGTACAGCACCCAGAGCACGTCGAGCGTGGACGTCGCCGCCGGTCCGTGCTTCTCGTCGCCCGTCATCAGGCCCATCAGGCGGGGCAGGTCGTCGTAGCCGTACGTCTGTCCGCGTTCCTCGGTGATCGTCATGCGCACGATCGTGCAACCTCGACCAAACTTGAGGTCAAGGGCACGCGAACTAAGGGGTGCGCGACCACCGACCCGAGTGCGGTATTGTTTCCATGCACGTTCGACCCGGGGAAACCCCAGGTCAGGCGGCATCGGGACGTGGCGCAGCTTGGTAGCGCACTTGACTGGGGGTCAAGGGGTCGCAGGTTCAAATCCTGTCGTCCCGACTGGAGACAGTCGCAGTTCAGGGCCGGTTTCGGAGGCATCCGAGACCGGCCTTCGAGCGTTCCGGAGCCGGTTCATTCGACCGCCGCGCCCCCGGACAGGCGGACCTCCTCGCCGTCGAGGGCGGCCTGGAGGCGGCGCAGGACGGTGTCGTCGATCCGCCGCTCGTCGCGGAGCCGGACGACGGTGGCGCGCTTGTGGGCGATGAGGGCCAGACGCAGCGCGAGGTAGTCCCGGTGCTGGAGCACCGCCGGATCGTCGCGGACACCGGCGCTCCTGGCCCGGACCGACGCGAGATGGGCCTCGTACTCCTGGCGCAGCCACTCGACGATCCTCGGTTCGGACCGCAGGCCGGCGGCGAGTTCCGGCATCGCCTCGACGGCCTCCTCGATGGCGGTGGTCTCGGCGAGGTCGTGTTCGGCGTCGACCGAGGTGTCGGGCGGCAGCTTCGCCCAGCGCACCGCCACCGGCAGCAGGAGCCCCTGCACCACCAGCGTCACGAGGATGACGCCGGAGGTGACGAACACGATGAAGCCGCGGTCGGGGAACGGCACGCCTGAGTCGAGGGTCTGCGGCACCGAGAGCACCATCGCGAGCGAGACCGCACCCCGGAACCCGGCCAGTCCGCTGACCACGCGGGTGCGGTGGCCGACCCGCAGCGTGCGCTGCCGGGGACTGCGGTCGAGGCCGCGGACCAGGTAGGTGGAGGCGTATACGACGCCGGTGAGCACGTCTTCGTCCGCGGCCACTACCACGCCGTGTCCCGGTCCGGCGCGGAGTCGGACGCCCGCTTCATCCACCTGTGGACGGTGGCCGGTGGCAGGCTCACCCAGCTGGTCCAGGCAGCCGACAGCCACGTCGTCCAGCTGGCCGCGAACGGCTGACCCTCCCAGGGGGAATCCGGGTACGAGATCGCTGCGGCCACGTGGGGCGGGGTCCCGCCGACCGATGACGCGCTCAGCGCCGCCGGCTGGGGACCGATGGAGGACCTCTCCGACGACCCCGCGGCCGGTCGTCTGCTCGGTGACTGGCCGGCCTCCGGCAAGATCGTCTCCCTGGTCTGCGACGGCCCGGCCGCGCTGCTCTCGACGGTGGACGCCGATCGGGCGAAGTGGTTGCTTGAGGACCGGCTCGTCGCGGACTACCGCAAGGGCGACGAGGACTTCGCGCCGCACAGCGAGGTCTACCGCACTGTCCTCACCGGCCAGAGCCCCGCCTCGGCCATCCCCCCTGGCCCAGGAAGTCGTCAAGACCCTCGGCCGACCCGTCCCCCACGCCGAGGGCACTTGCATGGCCGGCTCCGTCATCGGCGGCGAGTTCGTCCAGCCGCACGGCACGTGGACCCGCGTCCGCTGAATCCGCCACCGCAGCCCCCGAGTGCTGCCAGGGACAGTTCTCTCCCCCTGACAACCCGGGCCCCCGGTGCCAGGGTGAGGGCATGAACAGCGATCCTCACCGCCACGATCTGGGGGAGTTCCTCAAGGCGCGCCGCGCCGAGATCAACCCGGCCGCCGTCGGTCTGCCTGACGGCGGGCTGCGTCGCGTGGCGGGTCTGCGCCGTGAGGAGGTCGCCGTCCTGGCGGCCATCAGCACCGACTACTACGCCCGCCTCGAACAGGGCCGTATCCAGCCGTCCCCTTCCGTGCTGCAGGCACTGGCCCGCGTACTGCGCCTGGACGAGGACCAGCGCGCCTACCTGTACGAGCTCGCGGCCAGGGACGACTTCCGCCCGCCCCGCCGGCCGTCGCGCCCCAAGGCACAGACGCAGTTGCAGCGGATGATCGACGACATGGCGCACACGCCCGCCTTCGTGATCGGGCCGCGTACCGAGATCGTCGCCTGGAACGCCATGGGCGCCGCCCTGATCACCGACTTCGGGAAGATCCCCGAGAGGCAGCGGTACTACATCAGGCTGCTCATGACCAATCCCGCGATGCGCGAGCTGTACGCGGACTGGGAGGGTGTCACCCGGCTGGCCATCGCACAGATGCGGATGCACAACACCAACAACCCCGGGGACCCGCAGCTCGCCGCGCTGGTGGGTGAACTGTCGGTGCGGGACGAGCAGTTCCGCCAGTGGTGGGGTGCCCACGACGTCGCCGTCCGGGACACCGGTACCAAGCATCTGCGGCACCCGGTCGTCGGGGACCTGCATCTCGACTGGAACGCCGTCACCTGGGCCGCCGACCCCGACCTCCAGATCATCGTGTGGACCGCCGAGGCGGGCACCCCCACCCACGACAGCCTGCTCCTGCTGGCCTCCTGGGCGGCGGACCCCGCCGCTCGACCAGCGACAGCTCCGCCTGACCGTCACCCCTCCGGAGGATGACGTGAGCCCGACCCGCCGCGTCGTCCTCGCGCGCGCCCTCCCGACCGCGTTGCTCCTCACCGTGACCGCCTGTGCCGATGGGCGCCCGTCTCCCCACCGTCGCCGTCCCCGCGCACGCCGACGGCCACCGCGCGGTCCGACGACAAGAACCCCGCCATGACCCTCCGCCTCACCATCGACGGCCGTCAGTAGGGCAACCTGGCCCTCTTCCACCGGGGCAGCGGATCCAGCGATGCCGGCCTGATCGTCCTCGGACGCGTGCACACCGATGCGGAACGCCCTTCGCGTCGGCCTCCCTTCAGGCGTCCAGTACGAGGTTCTCCCGAGGTCGGGAGCAGCACAGCAGGATCTTGTCCTGGGCGATCTCGCGCGGGCGGATGCCTCCGTTGTGCCGCATGTCGACCGATCCGGACAGCAGGGTGGTCTTGCAGGTGCCGCACATCCCCTGGGCGCAGGAGGCGGGCAGGGTGAGGCCGGCCCGGGAGGCGGCGGCGAGGAGCGTGGTGTCCGCGTCGCAGGTGAGGGTGCGGCGGCTGCGGGTGAACTCGATGGTGAAGGCGTCGCCTTGGGGAGCGTGTGTGGCAGGCGCCGCGTCGAACGTGAAGCTCTCCTCGTGGTAGCGGTCCATGTCCGCCCCCGCCATCGTGAGCATGTCGCGTACGGCGGCCATATAGCCGCCGGGACCACAGGTGAAGACCTCCCGCTCCCGGAAGTCGGGGGCGATCCGCCGGAGCAGGTCGAGGGTGAGTCGGCCACGGGGTCCGTCCCAGAGGCCGGAGGCGCCGTCCTTCTCGCATACATGTGCCACGCTGATCGTGGGCGCGGTGGCCGCGACGAGGTCGAGTTCCCGGCGGAAGAGGATGTCCTCGGGGGTGCGGGCACTGTGGACGAACACCACGTCGGCCGGGTGCGCCAGGTCGTACAGCGTCCTCGTCATGGACATCAGCGGAGTCGCGCCGCTGCCGCCGGACAGGAAGAGGTACTTGGGTGCGGGGTGTCGTACGAAGGAGAAGTTCCCGAGGGGACCTCGCGCCCGTACGGTCCGCCCCGGCCGCAGATGGTCGTGCAGCCAGTTGGAGACCGGCCCCACCCGCTTCACCGTGATCGTGAGCGCGTGGGGACGGGTCGGCGGGGACGAGATCGTGTAGCAGCGCTCGACGGGACGGCCGTCGATGTCCACGCCGAGGGTGAGGAACTGCCCCGGGTCGTGGTGGAAGAGACGGGGTTGAAGCGGCTGGAGGACGAACGTGCTGACGTCGGGGGTCAGGGCGTGGACCTGGCGGCACACCAGCAGTCCGTCGGTGTCCTCGTCGGTCCAGGAGCGGGTTCCGGCCCAGGCCGGGAGCGTCTCGGTCATCGTGCCAGGTGCGCCTTCAGCCGGTTCACGTACCAGGTGACGAACGCCTCCACCTGGTACTCGGTCGGGTTGTACGGCCCGGGCACATAGGCCGGGCTGGAGATGCCCCGGTGGGCGCGGGCCACGAGGAGCGCGTCCTGGTCGTTGGTGGCCGTCCACACCCGGGTCAGGGTGTCGAGGTCGTAGTCGACGCCCTCGACGGCGTCGGGATGGACCAGCCAGGTGGTGCGGACCAGGGTGCGGTCCGGGCCGAGCGGGATCACGGAGAAGGTGATCGCGTGGTCGGAGAGGAAGTGGAACCACGAGTTGGGCTGCATGTGCAGCGAGAGGCGGCCCAGCCGGGCGGTGGGGAAGTCGGCCAGCAGGCGTGCGCAGGCGGTCGTGCCGTCCTCGGTGAAAGACTCGCCCGCGCCGTCCAGAGGTTCGCGCTGGATGCGGAAGCCGGTGGCGCGGGTGTCGAGTTCCTCGATCGCCTGGTACGGCAGCCCGAGTGACTCGTACGTCGTGCGGGACTCGGCCTCGGCGCGCAGGAACCGCTCGTACGCCGGACGCAGCACCGGCGGCACGTCCTGCTCGGTGTAGCCGTACACCGGGAAGAGGGAGCACTGGAGTTCGGGGTGGCCGCCGCAGTGGTAGCACTCCCGGTTGTTCTCCATGGTGAGCTTCCAGTTGCCGTTCTCCACCAGGTCGATCTGCGCGGCCACCTTCGCCCGGCGCAGCTCGTGCGGGGCGAGGTACGGCTCGATGCGGGCGGCCACGTCGTCGAAGTCGCCGGGCGGTTTTTCGGCGAGGCAGAGGAAGACCAGGCCCGCGACCGTGCGGGCGTGCACGCCGCGCAGGCCGAAGCAGGTCGGGTCGAAGCCGGGCGGCAGCGACTCGGCGTGCAGGAGGCGGCCGTCCACGCCGTACGTCCAACGGTGGTAGCCGCAGACGATGTTGCCCACCGAGCCGCGGTCGTCGTCGAGGATGCGGGCACCGCGGTGGCGGCAGACGTTGTGGAAGGCGCGGACCTCCTCGTCGTCGTCCCGGACGACGATCACCGAGTACGGGCCGAGGTTCACGGTCACGTAGTCGCCGGGTTCGGGGAGTTCGGCCTCGGCGGCGACGAACAGCCAACTCCGGGCGAAGACCGCCTCGATGTCCAGGTCGAAGAAGTCCCGGCCGGTGTAGAAGGGGGCTTCCAGGCTCAGGCCGACGGGGCGGCGGGCCACCAGGTCGGCGGGGCCGGTGGCGGGGGCGGCGAATGTGGTCAACTTCGTTCCTCCAGAAGAGACTCAGACGAGGGGCTCAGACCGGCAGGCACAGCCGCAGGGCGTCGTACACGGCGGCATGGATGTTGCGGCTGGTGACCGCGTCGCCGATGCGGAACAGCCGGTAGCGGCCGGCGGGGTTGCGGACCACGGTCTGCTCGCGGTGGTCGAGCAGGGCGCCGTGGTCCACCTCGCCCAAGTTGCTGGAACCGGGCAGGAGTTCGCGGTACAGGTCGTCCGCCGGCAGGGTTCCGTGTTCCACGACCACGTGGTCGACGGTCAGTTCGGTGGCGGCCCCGGTGTAGTCGCTGTGCAGGGTCGCGGCCAGGCGTCCGTCGGGGGTGCGGCGCACCGCGCGCAGCCGTCGGGCGAGGGTGGTGGTGACGTCGTGTTCCGCGAACACCCTTAGGTAGGCGGGGGAGTTCATGCTGCCGACGTCGGGGGCGAGGATGCGTTCCGGTGTCACGAAGTGCAGGTGGGCGCCGGACGGTGCGAGGATCTCCACGGCGTCCAGCGCGGGGTAGCCGCCGTGGTCGTCGTAGATGAGGATCTCGCCGCGTGGGCGCAGCGATCCGGTCAGGACGTCCCATGTGTCCGAGACCAACTCCTCGCCCTCGTCGAGGAAGGAGCGGTCGGGCAGGCCGCCGGTGGCGAGGACGACGAGGTCGGGGTGTTCGGCGAGGACGTCGGCGGACTCGGCGTACCGGCCGAGGCGCAGGTCGACGCCATGGTGCTTGCACTCGGCGACCCGCCAGTCGACGATGCCGAGCAGATCGCGGCGACGGGGGTTGGCGGCGGCGAGCCGGATCTGGCCGCCGGGGAGGTCACCGGCCTCGAACAGCACGACGTCGTGGCCGCGTTCGCCCAGGACCCGGGCGGCCTCCAGACCGGCCGGACCCGCGCCGACGACAACCACCTTCCTGCGTGGGCCGGTTGTGGGCGGGACGGTGTGCGGCACCGTCAACTCACGTCCTGTCGCCGGGTTGTGGACGCACTTGGTGTCGCCGGAGTCGTAGATCGCGTCCAGGCAGTAACTCGCGCCCACACAAGGGCGGATGCGGTCCTCCCGGCCGGCCTCGACCTTGGCGACCAGATGTGGGTCCGCGATCTGGGCGCGGGTCATGCCGACCAGGTCGAGCAGCCCCTCGCGCAGGGCGTGCCGAGCGGTGGCGGGGTCGGCGATGCGGGCCGCGTGCATCACCGGCACCCGCAGTCGGCGCCGGACTTCGCCGGTGAACTCCAGGAACGGGCCCAGCGGGGCGCCGATCGGCGGGATCGTACGGACCAGGGAGGCGTCGCTCTCGATGGAGCCGCGGATGGTGCTGACGAAGTCGATGCCGTCGTCGGTGAAGTGTTCGGCGGCCACGAGGGCGTCGTCGAAGGTCAGGCCGCCCGGCCGCATCTCGTCCAGCATCAGGCGGATGCCGACCACGAAGTCCGGGCCGACCGCCTCCCGTACGGCCCGGATCACCCGGCGCGGGAAGGCCGTGCGGTTCTCCAGGGTGCCGCCGAGGGCGTCGTCGCGCCGGTTGGTCGTAGGGGAGAGGAAGCTGTCCAGGAAGTGGCCGTACGCCTCCAACTCGATGCCGTCCAGGCCGCCTTCGCGGCAGCGGAGAGCAGCCGAGACGTAGTCGGCGGTGATCCGGTCGAGGTCCCAGGGCTCGGCGGCCTTGGGGAACGCGCGGTGCGCGGGCTCGCGCAACGGGGACGCGGAGAGCACGGGCAGCCAGTCGCCGGTGTAGTTGCTGGTGCGGCGGCCGAGATGGGTGACCTGGCACATCACCGCCGCCCCGGCCTCGTGCACCTCGTCGGCCAGGCGGCGCAGCCACGGCACGATGTCGTCCCGGTACAGCAGCAGGTTGCCGAAGGCGGGCGGGCTGTCCGGCGAGACCACGGCGGAGCCGCCGATCATGGTCAGGCCGACACCGCCGCGCGCCTTCTCGACGTGGTAGGCGCGGTAGCGGTCCTTGGGCAGACCGTCCTCGCCGAAGGCCGGTTCGTGGGAGGTGCTGACCACCCGGTTGCGCAGGGTCAGGTGTTTGAGGCGGAAGGGCTGGAGCAGGGGATCGAGGCTCTGGGCGGGCATGACCGCTCCTCGGGAGGTGGAGTGCCGACGGCCGCGGCAGGCAGCGGTGGACTGCACGGCAGCAACGGCTGTATCGCATTGCGAAACAGATGCGCGATGCGAGACAAATGGTGGAGTTGTCGAGGCGCGGCCGTCAAGAGCGGATGCCGTCAGCCGTAGAGCAGGTGCCGTCAGTCGTGCTGGTGGTGCCCCCGGCGCCAGGAGATCCGCGCGCCCGCCTCCCGCACCCGCTCCGCGAGCGCCGGCACGGTGTCCTCGTTGACGCGGAACGTCGGTCCGGAGACGGTGACGGCGGCCACGATCTGGCCGTCCGACGAGCGCACCGGCGCGGCGATCGCGGCCAGCCCGATCTCGTGCTCCTCAGACGTGGTGGCGTACCCGCGCTCCCGGATCGCCCCGAACTGCTCCTTCAGGCGCGCCGGTTCGGTGATCGTGTGCGGGGTGTACGCCACCAGCCCGCGCCCCAGCACCTCGTCGGTCCGCGACTCCGGCAGGTGTGCGAGGAAGAGCTTGCCCGCCGCGGTCGCGTGCAGGGGGCTGCGCTTGCCGACCCAGTCGATGCTGGCGATGGTCGCCCCGCCGATCTCCTGGTCGATGGTGATCACTTCGATCCCGTCGTGGATCGCGAGGTTCACCGTCTCGCCCACGGCGGCGGCCAGCTCCCGGCAGACCGGCCGGCCCAGCAGCGACAGATCGCTCTGCCGCCCGGCGCCCGCGGCCAGCTCGACCATACCGAAGCCCAGGCGGTAACGCCCACGCTCGGCGTCCTGCTCGACGAGACCGCGCGACTCCAGCGTGGCGAGGAGCCGGAAGACCGTCGCCTTGTGCAGGCCCAGCGACTCGGCGATCTCGGTCACACCGGACGGGCCGCGCCGCGACAGCGACTGGAGGATCGACACCGCCCGGTCCACGGACTGCACCGAGGTGTCCCGCGGCCTCCCGTTGCTGGTCATGGCGCAAGGATAGCCAGCCGTACGACGGCCCCCCGAGCCCCCCGCCCCGGGTTACGCCGTCGTTTCCGCCGTTAATTTCCGCGCCCGAGGCTTGGCGGGAAACCGCCGTATGGCTATCGTTCACGCACTCCACTCAATCGTTCCGCTGAACGAATAGCGGGAAGGACGGTCGGCCCATGCCCGACACCCACCGCCCACCACGGCGGTCGTTC
This sequence comes from Streptomyces sp. NPDC047072, assembly GCF_040643855.1. Classification (NCBI taxonomy): domain Bacteria; kingdom Bacillati; phylum Actinomycetota; class Actinomycetes; order Kitasatosporales; family Streptomycetaceae; genus Streptomyces; species Streptomyces sp. NPDC047072. The sequence continues at coordinate 21,994 of NZ_JBEYVC010000128.1, forward strand.
CTCACCGCCGGTGCCGTCGGCGCGGCCTCGCTCGGTGCTTCCTGGCTGCTGTCCGGATGCACGGGCGCGTCGTCCACCGTGCTGCCCTCGGAGGCACGGAAGGGCACGCCCGACCGCGGTGGCACCCTCCGCATCGCCCGGCCGCCCGCCTCCGACGCCGAGACGCTCGATCCGGCCAGCTCCCTGTCGGCGTACGAATACCTGGGCGCCCTCTACAACCGGCTGGTCCGCGTCGGCGACGACGGCGACCTCGCCCCCGACCTCGCCGAGTCCTGGGAGACCGACGCCAAGGCCCGCACCTGGACCTTCCGCCTCCGCAAGGGCGTCGCCTTCCACGACGGCCGCGCCTTCACCTCCGCCGACGCCGCCTACACCCTGCGCCACATCCTCGACCCGACGACCGCCTCCCCGCAGGCCGCCGTCCTCGCTCCGCTCGTCGACCCGAAGACCCTGCGCACCCCGGACGCCCACACCCTGGTCGTCCCGCTGAAGTCCCCGAACGCCGAGTTCCCGAGCCTGCTCACCCACTACAACTGCTACGTCATCCCCGACGGCAGCGCGAAGTCCATCGGCCGCACCGGTATCGGCACCGGCCCCTTCAAGCTGGAGTCCTTCGCGCCCGCGGGCCCGGGCCGCATCACCGCCTATGTCGACCACTGGGCCGGGCGACCCGTCCTCGACGCGATCTCGTTCTACTCCGTCGCCGACATGTCGGCCCGCGCCAACGCCCTGCTCGCCGGCCAGGTCCACCTGCTCTCGCAGACCAACCTCGACTTCGCCACGGCCCGCGTGGTCGCCGCCTCCGACCGCGCGACCATCGCCCGCGTGAAGAACGCCCAGTGGTACGTCCTCCCGATGCTCACCACCGACAAGCCCTTCACCGACGTACGGGTGCGGCAGGCGATGAAGCTCGCCTACGACCCCGAGCACGTGGTCAAGGTCGCCCTCCAGGGCGCGGGCACCGCGGGCTGGGACAACCCGGTCCCGCCGGACGACCCGCTGCACATCGCCGCGCACCCCGCGCACGACCCCGAGAAGGCCCGGGCGCTGCTGAAGCAGGCCGGTCAGGAGGGGCTGGCGGTCGACCTCTACACCTCCGCCTACGACCCGCTGCTCACCCCCATGGCCCTCGCCTACCAGGAGTCCGCCAAGCGGGCCGGCATCCGCATCCGGGTCAAGACGGCGGCCGCGGACTCGTACTACACGCAGATCTGGATGAAGAAACCGCTCATGGCGACCTACTGGTACACGGGCCGGCCCGTCGACCAGCTCTTCACCCAGATCTTCCGCAGCGGCTCCTCCTACAACGAAACGGCCTGGTCCGACAAGGAGTTCGACGCCGTCCTGGACCGTGCCCGCGCCGAGACCGACGCCACGCGGCGCGCCGAACTGTACGGCGAGGCACAGACCTTGGTGATCGAGAGAGGCGGGGCGATGACCCCCATGTTCGCCGACCGGCTCGTCGGGCTCTCCCGGAAGGTGCGCGGATACGCCGAGCACGGCTTCGAGTTCGACTACCTTGGCATCGGCCTGAAGGGAGCCTGAGCATGCTCGCGTTCGTCGCCCGCCGTATCGCGGCCGCCCTCGGCACCCTGGTGCTCTCCTCCGTCCTGGTCTTCCTCGCCCTCCAGGCCCTGCCCGGTGACGTGGCCACCCAGATCCTCGGCAAGGACGCCACCCCCGACGCCGTCGCCGCGCTCCGCAAACAGCTGGGGCTCGACGAGCCCGCCTGGCAGCGGTACTTCGACTGGATCAAGGGCGCCCTGCACGGCGACTTCGGCACATCTCTGGTCTCCGGCAAGGCCGTTGGCGGCGAGGTGGCGCAGTACCTCGCCAACTCCGCGCTCATCGCCGGCGTCACGATCCTCTTCGCGGTGACCGGATCCCTGGTCCTCGGCATCCTCGCCGGGCTGTACCGCGACCGCTGGGCCGACCACCTGATCTCCACCGTCAGCCTCGTCGGCATGAGCGTCCCCGAGTTCGTGGTCGCCACCGTGCTGGTGCTGTGCTTCTCGGTCGCGCTGCCCTGGTTTCCGGCGGTCGTCCTCTACGGCCCGGAGGCGAGCGTCGGCCAACTCCTGCCCGCCGTATGGCTGCCCGCCCTCGCCCTGGCCGTCGTCATGGCCGCCTACATCGTCCGCATGGCCCGCACCTCGGTCATCGACGTGATGGCCAGCGAGTACGTCACCACCGCCCGCCTCAAGGGCCTGTCCACCTGGCGCGTCGTCACCCGACACGCCCTGCCCGGCGCCCTGTTGCCCACCCTGCACGTCATCGCCCTGAACGTGGCCTGGCTCGTCGGCGGGGTCGCCGTCGTCGAGAACGTCTTCAACTACCCCGGCATCGGCAAGCTGTTGCTCACCTCGGTGCAGAACCGCGACCTGCCCGTGGTCCAGGCCGTCGCCCTGATCAGCGCCGTCGTCTACGTCGTCTGCAACCTCGCCGCCGATCTCGGCGCGATGGCCCTCAACCCCAAGCTCCGTACGCGCGGGAGGACTTCATGACCACCCTCGACCTGGCTTTGGGGGTGCGCACGGTCCGGGTCTGGCGCACCCTGCGCTCCTCGCGCACCGCGCTCGTCGGCCTCGCCGTCGTCGCCGTCCACGTACTGCTCGCCCTGCTCGCCCCCCTCCTCACCTCCTACGACCCCATCGTCAACGACCCCGCGCACGCACTGCTCGGACCGAGCTTCGAGCACTGGGCGGGCACCGACCAGTACGGCCGGGACGTCCTCGCCCGGGTGCTCTACGGCGGGCGGTACGCGCTCGGTGTCTCCCTCGTCGCCACGGTCCTCACCATCGCCCTCGGCACGGTGATCGGATGTGCGGCGGCCCTGCGCGGCGGCTGGTTCGACGACGTCCTCGGCCGGGTGCTCGACGCGGTGCTCTCGGTGCCGGCGATCCTTGCGCTGCTGGTCGTGGTGACCGCGCTGGGCACCGGTTCCGGCGTCATCGTCTGTGCCGTCGCCGTGGTGTTCGTGCCCCAGGTCGTACGGGTGGTGCGGGGCGCGGCGCTCGCCGTCGTGCCCGCCGACTACGTGACCGCGGCCCGCGCCCGGGGTGAGGGGACCTGGGCGATCCTGTGGCGGGAGGTGCTGCCCAACATCGTCGACGTGGTGTGCGTGGAGTTCGCGATGCGGGCCTCCTGGGTCGTGCTGCTGATCTCCTCGCTGTCCTTCCTCGGCTTCGGCGCCGACCCGCCGACCCCCGACTGGGGGCTCATGGTCGCCGAGAACCGCACCGCCATCACCGTCGTCCCGATGGCGAGCCTCGCGCCGATCATCGCCCTGGCCACGCTCGTGGTCGGGCTCAACCTCGCGGCCGACGGCCTGTCCAAGGCGTGGGGCGTGGACCGGATCAGGGAGGGTTCCTGGTGATCCCGATCGTGTCTGTCAACTCCCTTTCCGTCTCCTACCGTTCGGGCGGCCGGGACATTCAGGTCGTGCACGAGGTGTCCCTGGACGTCGCCGAGGGCCGCACCCACGCCCTCGTCGGCGAGTCCGGCAGCGGGAAGTCGACCGTCGCCGCGACCCTCCTCGGGCATCTCCGGCACGGCTCCCGGATCACCGGGGGCTCGGTCCGGGTGGCCGGCGACGACGTGTTCGCCCTGTCCGCACGGGAGTTGCGGCGGCTGCGCGGCGGGACGGTCGCGATGGTCGCGCAGAACGCCGGGCATGCCCTCACCCCCTCCATGCGGATCGGCCGGCAGATCGCGGAGGCGGGCGGCGACATCCCCGTCGTGGACCTCCTGGAACAGGTCCGGCTGCCCCGCCCCGCCGAGACGGCCCGCCGCTACCCGCACGAACTCTCCGGCGGCCAGCAGCAGCGCGTCGCCATCGCCATGGCCCTCGCGGCCCGCCCGAAGGTCCTGGTCCTCGACGAGCCGACGACCGGCCTCGACGTCGTCACCCAGCGCGGCATCCTCGACCTGATCGCGGCCCTGCGCGACGAACTCGGCCTGGCCGCCGTGCTGGTGAGCCACGACCTCGGGGTCGTCGCCCGCATGGCCGACGAGGTGAGCGTGCTGAGCGCGGGCCGGGTCGTGGAGTCGGCGCCCACCCGGGCGCTCTTCGCCGCGCCCGAACAGCCGTACACCAAGCGGCTGTTGGCGAGCGTGCCGAGGCTGACGGACGACGGGCTGGCCCTGGTGGGGGAGGACGGCGAGCGGGAGGTGCGGGCGAAGGCCGGGGTGGACGCGGACGCGACCGTCGCCGTCACCGCCCGGGACGTCACCGTCGACTACGGGTCGACCCGCGCCGTGCACGGCGTCTCCTTCGACGTCCGGCGCGGCGAGATCGTCGCCCTCGTGGGGGAGTCGGGCAGCGGGAAGTCCACGCTCGCCTGGTCCCTCGCCGGACTGCGCGCCCCCTCCGGCGGCACCATGACCCACGGAACCGGCGACCTGGCCAAGCCCGCCCGTCAACGCCCGGCCGCGCTACGGCGGTTGGTGCAGCTGGTGTTCCAGAACGCAGACACCTCGCTCAACCCCCGCCGCACGGTCGGCGACGCGATCCGCCGCCCCCTGCGCTTCTTCGGCACGGCCCCCGACCGGGCAGCGGCTCGGGTGCGGGCCCTCGAACTGGTCCAGGACGTACGCCTGGACCCGGCCCTCGCCGACCGGCTCCCCGCCCAGCTCTCCGGCGGTCAGCGTCAACGCATCGGCATCGCAAGGGCGTTGGCCGGTGAGCCGGACGTGCTGATCGCCGACGAGATCACCACGGCACTGGACGTCTCCGTACAGGCCGAGGTGCTGCGGCTGCTCGACGACCTGCGCCGGGAACGGGAGTTGGCGTGTCTGTTCATCAGCCACGACCTCGCCGTCGTCCGGGGCATCGCCGACCGCGTGCTCGTCCTGCGCCACGGCGTGGTGGTGGAGGAGGGCCCGACCGAGGCCGTCTTCGCCGACCCCGCCCACCCCTACACCCGTGAGCTGATGGCGGCGGCCCTGGAACCCGACCCCGACGCGCCCGCGCTCGTCGGGGACGTGCCCGACTGGACCGACGCGGCACAGCCGGACGACGTCTGGACCGACCACGGCGACGGCCACCGTGTCCGCCGCTGGAGCCCGGTCAACGCCCGTGAGACAGAAGGAGTTTCGTGAAGTACCGCGAGCGGTTCGAACGCCAGGTCGTGCGCGAGGACGTCTGGATCCCCACCCGGGACGGCAGAACCCGCCTGCACGCACGTATCTGGCGTCCGGCCGACGCGGAGCACGACCCCGTGCCCGCCCTGCTCGAATACCTCCCGTACCGCAAGAGCGACTGGACCGCCCCGCGCGACGCCCAACGCCACCCCTGGTACGCGGGCCACGGCTACGCCTCCGTCCGCGTCGACATCCGCGGCCACGGCGACAGCGAGGGCACACCGGGCGACGAGTACGACGCCCAGGAGCTGGCGGACGGCGTCGACGTCGTCAACTGGCTCGCCGCGCAACCCTGGTGCACCGGCAAGGTCGGTATGTTCGGCATCTCCTGGGGCGGCTTCAACTCCCTCCAGATCGCCGCCCTCGCCCCCGCACCCCTCAAGGCGGTCGTCACCGTCTGCTCCACCGACGACCGCTACGACAACGACGTCCACTACACCGGCGGCGCCGTACTCGGCATCGACATGCTCGCCTGGGCCGGCACCATGCTCGCCTTCGCCGCCCGCCCACCGGACCCGGCGAACGTCGGCGCCGACCGCTGGCTGCCGATGTGGCGCGAACGCCTCGACGCCCTCGAACCCTTCCTGCACACCTGGCTCGCCCACCAGCAGCGCGACGACTACTGGCGGCACGGCAGCGTCTGCGAGGACTACGGCGCGATCGACGCGGCCGTTCTCGCGGTCGGCGGCTGGCACGACCCGTACCGGGACACGGTGTTGAGGCTGGTGGAGCACCTGCCCCAGGCCCGGGTCCGGGGGCTGATCGGCCCCTGGTCCCACCAGTACCCGGACCGCGGCCTGCCGCCCGGCCCGGCGATCGGCTTCCTCCAGGAGACCCTGCGCTGGTGGGACCAGCACCTCAAGGGCGCCGACACCGGAGTCATGCGCGAGCCACTGCTGCGGGCCTGGATCAACGACCCGGTCCCGCCCTCGACGTCGTACGACGAAATGCCGGGCCGTTGGGTCGGCGACACCACCTGGCCGTCGCTCCAAGTCACCTGGCAGGAGCGCCCGTTGGGCCCGAGCGGCGCACCCGCCGTCCTGGTCCGCTCGCCGCAGCACACGGGCGTCGACGCCGGCCGCTTCTTCCCCTTCGGCAACGCGAGCGACCTGCCCCCCGACCAGCGGGAGGAGGACGGCCGTTCGGTCTGCCTCGACTCGCCGCCGCTGACCGAGCGCGTCGAGATCCTGGGCCGCCCTCGCGTACGACTCCGCCTGGACAGCGCCACCCCGCGCGCCCATGTGATCGCCCGCCTGTGCGACGTGGCCCCCGACGGCTCGTCCACGCTCGTCACCCGGGGCGTGCTCAACCTGCTCGCCCGACACGGGCGGGACCGGGCCGTCGAGTGGAGCCCGGGGACGTACGAGGACGTGGAGTTCGAGCTGAACTCCATCGGGTACGCCGTCCCGCCCGGCCACCGGATCCGGCTCGCCGTGTCCGACGCCTACTGGCCGTGGGTGTGGCCGCACGGCGAACGCGGCGCGCTGACTCTGCTGCCCGCCGAAAGCACCCTGGACCTGCCGGTCAGGGAGGCTGGCGAAGAGCCGCCGATCCGCTTCGACGAGCCCGAACAGGCGCCGCCGCTCCCGGTGTTGTACGACATCCCGGCCGAGCCGCGCCCCGAGCGGCTGGTCACCCGTGACGTGGCCACGGGGGAGTGGACCCTGGAGGTCGACCCCCGCTACGGCGGCTCCCGCACCTACCCGGACGGACTCCGTTACGAGGAGAACGCACGCGAGACGTACCGTGTCCGCAGCGACGACCCGCTGTCGGCCTCGGCGGTCTCCGCATGGACGATCGGGCTCCACCGCGAGGGCGAATGGGACGCGGAGATCGTCGCACGGACCGAACTGCGGGCCACCGCCACGGAGTTCGTCATGGACAGTCACCTCGAAGCACGGGCGAACGGAGAGACAGTGGCCCAGCGCGCATGGCACCGCACCACCCCGAGGACGTCGGGATGAAGGCCGAGCGGAGCCCGCGCCGTGCCGTCGCCGCCGCCGACCGCACCCGGCAGCCCACCGAGGTGCGCCGCCGGCTCATCGTCGAGGCCGCCGTGCCGCTGATCGCCGAGCGGGGCTACGCCTCGGTCGGTGTGCGGGACGTGGCGGCCGCGGCCGGGGTGTCCGTCGGCACGGTCACCTACCACTTCGGGAGCGTCCAGGAGATCCTCTCCGAGGCGATGGTCCTCCAGATCGAGCGGTACTACGCGACCCTCAGCGAGGCCGCCGACCGGGCCACCAGCGGGGCCGAGGGGCTGCGGCTGCTCGTCGACGCGCTGTTCACCGAGGACACCGACCGTCACTGGCGCATGTGGTTCGAGTACTGGAACGCGGGCGAGCACCACCCCGACCCGGCGTTCGCCCGCGGCCAGGACCTGCGGTACGCGAGCTGGCACCAGCAGATCCGCACGCTAGCCGAACGAGGCGTCACGGACGGCGAGTTCGCCTGCGACGACCTCGACGGCTTCACGGTCCGCTTCGCCGCCCTCGCCGACGGCCTGGCCCTGCAACGACTGCGCCAGGCACCGCCGTTGACGACCGAGGACGCCCGCCGCCATCTGAACCGCGACATGGCCCAACCCGGCCCCGCCGCAGCCGAGTTCGCCAGGGTCCATGCCCTCATCGACCCGGCGCACGTTCGT
>NZ_JBEYVC010000129.1:0-29205 GCF_040643855.1 Streptomyces sp. NPDC047072
GAAGAAACCCGCGGGGGCTGGGGCGGTCGGCTCCGCGACTTTAGCGCGTCTAGAGCGGTCTCCCACGTGCGTCGCGCCGCCGAGGCACCCGCGGGTGCGGATCGCGGCGACGGCCGCCGCGTCGAGGCCGGGCAGGGCGAGCAGCGCCTGCTGGGCGTCGTCACGGTCGGCGCCCGCGTCGAGGCGTACGGTGCCGTCGGCGAGGGCGGTGGCCAGGGCCCCGAGAGGGCCGTGCGGCTCGGCCTCCGCGAGGACGTGCGCGTCGGGGAAGACGTGCGTGAGGCTGCCGCAGGGGGCGTCCAGGATCTTGCCGTAGCTCCGGACGAGCCGCTCCGCCTCGTCGCGCCCCACCAGGGCCCGTACGGCGAACTCCTCCGGGTCGGCGGTGCCGGGCGAGCGCAGCCCGGGGCGGGCGGCGACCAGCGGGGCGAGCCGCGGGTCCGCGCCGAGCCGCTCGTCGACGGCGTACGGATCGGCGTCGAGGTCGAAGAGGCGCCGCAGTCTCCCGACGGCGGTGGTGAGGTCGCGGGGGTCGGTGAGGTCGAGGTGGGCGTCGAGCCAGCCGCCGGGGTGGGCGCCGGCCTTCGCCGTGCCGGCCTTCTCGTGGACGGCGACGATGCCGGTGCCGTGCGGGAGGCGCAGGGTCCGGCGGTGGACGCGCCGGCCGGGCGGGCCGGTCACCTCCTCGACGCCGGGTACGGCCTCGCGCTCCAGCAGGTCGAAGACGGCACCCGACCGGTAGGGGCCGCGGTGGGCCAGCCGTAGCGGGATCCCGGCGGTCGGCGTGGCCGGGCGCCGGGTGGTGCGGGCCGCGGCGGCGCGCAGCTCGCTGGGGGTGGCGGCGTAGATCTCCCGGATCGTGTCGTTGAACTGCCTGACGCTGGCGAAACCCGCGGCGAAGACGACGTCCGTGACCTTCAGGCCGGTGGTCTGGAGCAGGACGCGCGCGGTGTGCGCCCGCTGGGCGCGGGCCAGGGCGACCGGGCCCGCGCCCAGCTCGGCGGTGAGCTGCCGCTGCACCTGCCGGGAGCTGTAGCCGAGGCGTACGGCGAGTCCGGCGACGCCTTCCCGGTCGACGACTCCGTCCCCGATGAGCCGCATGGCCCGCCCCACGACATCGGCGCGGACGTTCCAGTCGGCGGACCCGGGAACGGCGTCCGGACGGCACCGCCGGCAGGCCCGGAACCCCGAGCCCTGCGCGGCGGCGGCCGTCATGAAGAAGCGGACGTTGCGCCGCTTCGGCGTGACCGCGGGGCAGCTGGGCCGACAGTAGATCCCGGTCGTCTCGACAGCGAAGAAGAACTCCCCGTCGAACCGACCGTCCCGACTCCGCACGGCTTCGTACCTGGTGTCTTCGTCCATCACGTGTCCCAGTCTGGGCGACGGGAACGGCCGGGGCTAGCGGAAATCAGACACAGAGCTGGGGCTATATCGGGGGACGACTGAGGATTTTGGGGGCGCGGGGAACTGCGCGACCAGCCCCCACACACCCGCAGCCGACCGACTACCTGGAACGCCCCCGCTTGGCCTCCATCGCCGCTTTCCCCACGGCTCCCCTCCGCTTCCACTCCTTACGGATCTCGGCCCGCAGCCGCGCATCGGTCTTGGCCACGATCCGCTGATTCTCTCGCTGAAGCTTCCGATAACTCTCCAGCCGCCGAGCAGCCAGCTCACCGGCGTCGATCGCACCGATCACCGCGCAACCTGGCTCACTCTCGTGCGCACAGTCATGGAACCGGCACTCGGAGGCCAGCGCCTCGATCTCGGAGAACACCTGCCCGACCCCGACCTCGGCATCCCACAGCCCCACGCCCCGCAGCCCGGGCGTGTCGATGAGCACACCCCCGCCGGGCAGGGCGAGGAGGTTGCGCGTGGTGGTCGTGTGACGCCCCTTCCCGTCCGAGTCCCGGGTCGCCTGCACCTCCATCACGTCCGCCCCGAGCAGCGCGTTGGCGAGCGTCGACTTCCCCGCCCCGGACTGCCCGAGCAGCACGGACGTCCCCCCGGAGACAAGCGCGACGACGACATCGAGCCCCTCGCCGTGCAGGGCGCTGACGGTGAGGACGGGAACACCGGGCGCCGTGGTCTCGACGTCCTGGACGAGATACGAGAGCGTCACGGGGTCCGGCACGAGGTCCGCCTTGGTCAGCACGACCAGGGGCTGGGCACCGGACTCCCAGGAGTCCGCCGCGTTATGCAGCAGTGCCTCACCGTTCGAGCTGGACATGGCGAGGGCCAGGAACCGCTCGATCCGCCCAAGGTCGAACTCGACCGCGAGTGACACACAGATGACGACGTGATCGATGTTAGTGGCCAGCACTTGGCCCTCGGAGCGCCTCGACGACGTGGACCGCACGAAGGCGGTGCGGCGCGGCAGCAGTGTCCGCACGTACAGCGGGCCGCTGCCCTCGGGATCGACGGCGACCCAGTCCCCCGTGCACACGACCTTCATCGGGTCGCGGGGGACAACGAACTCAGTGTCGGCGCGGACGGTGCCGGCCGGAGTGATGACGTCACACAGGCCACGGTCGACCCGAGTGACGCGGCCGGGCAGGAGACCCTGCGCGGCGTATGGAGCGAACTCGGCTTCCCAGCCCTCGTCCCAGCCGTAGACGGCGAGAGGGTGCGACGAAACGGAAGAAGCCGAAAGAGAAGAGGAATTCAAGGGAGACCCTTCACAAGGGCAGCCCCGGCGGCACGCGAGTGCGAGCTGTATGGAAGGTCAGCCGGAGGCTACGGAGGTGGAGTGGATGATCTTCTGGTTGCGGGCAGCGCCCATCACAGAGACAGCCATCGGTCACACCTCCCATTCCTCACTGTGTCGACAGCGACAGCCAACGGCCGCCGGAGAGAACACGCTCACGATAGTGGCGCCTGCGCTCGCGCGCCATTGATTTTCGCCCTGGGCTCAAGCCGCCCTGCACGGCCCAAGAGTTCAGGTCCGTGAGAGTGGAGCGCGGCTGGCCTGCCTGGGTCGCCGGACAGAAACTGGAGCACAGTGCCTCCAACCCTGCACGGAAGGCGCAAACTTGTGGGCGATGCCGCAGGTGATCAAGTGCTCGATCTCGCGAAACCCCACCAGCGGGAGTTCGCCAGCGCTGCCGCCACGCCAAAGGTATCGCCGATGGGTTCAAGCGACACTCCTGGAGTGTCATACACAAAGATCGCAACGTCCTCTGCGGCGCCCCGCACAACGCCGCTGCCGACCCGCCACATCCGAACGCGTGAATTCCCAACCGTCTGCCATCGATAGGCTGGCAGCGACGCATCACGGAATGCCTTCGGCACTCCCAAGTACAGCCATGCAGCCAACACAGGTTCTTCGACGCCTAGGAAAGTTGACAAATACCTGACGGTTGATCAGCGGTGACCCGTGCAACACCGAAGGGATGTCTAGTGTGGCGCCACCGCCGCGTGACATCGAAAGGTACGCCAGTGGATTCACAGAACAACGTCCGCATCGACCTCACCATCGCCGACAAAGGCAGCAAGAGGATGGATCAGACGCCGAACGACTTCAGTATCGGCGCGATTCGCCTGAGGGGCTGGCAGATTGACCGCATCGAGGCTCCTGCGAACGGATTCGACGGCGACGACACCTACCTCGTTAAGATCAACTACGAGTTGGACCTGGAACTCGGCCTTCCCCGGATGTCCTGGTTCGAGATGGCATTCGACTTCTCTTCGGCCAGCGGCCGGGTCACCGTAATCGATGCGCTGCCCCGTTCCGGAACCCTCGCGAACGTTCCCAAGTCCTATGTGCTCAACCGGTTTCTGAATCTTGTGCCCTGTGAAGACGGCGCATCCGCGCATGCCCACCTTCCGGCGATCACGGACCGGATCGATGCTTTCGGCATCGGTGGTCCAGGCGTGCGGTGGCGACACGTCTCACTGGGCGAAACCGGTGTGCAAGCAGGTTCATACGCCGCGTGGGCGGTCGTACTCGTCCCCTCCGGAGAGACTGAACTGCGCGTGGACTTCCGCGCTCGATTCGATCTGGCGGTCGGCCCGGAGATCGAGTATCTGCCCACGCAGTCACCAACCGACTTCGCACTGCGGCTCGTCGCCCCCTCGGACCCTCCGGGGCTCGTCACGCCCTCACTCACCGCCAGAGACAAGGACTGGAGCGAGGGGTCGCATCCCTCCGTCTTCATCTGCTACGCCCACGACTCGCTGCTACACAAGGACCGCGCCAGGCAGTTCGGCAACCTCCTCGCCAGAAACGGCGTCGACGTGCACATGGACCAGTGGGATGAGACCAACCGCAAGAACTGGGCATTCTGGTCACACGACCTCATCAACACAGTCGATTTCGTCGTCGTCCTCGCCTCACCCATCTGCCGTGACGCCTTCGACGGGAAACTCAAAGGCACCGACAACCCAGGCATCCGAAGCGAAGCCCTACTCATTCTGGAGAACCTCCACACGAAACGGGATGAGTGGACGTCCAAGGTGCTGCCCGTCGTTCTACCTCACGAGTTGGTGGACAACATCTCCCGAATGTTGCTCCCGTGGACCACGGATCACTACAGCATCCAGCAGCTGACCCTGGACGGCATCCAAGGCCTGCTGCGAGCGATGACCGGCGTCGCCCGGCACGCCCGGCCGCCCCTCGGGGAACTGCCGCCCAGCGTCCGCAAGCCGCTGAGCGGCACCGAGTCCTGACTGGGTGGTAGGCCGGTCAGGACTCCTCCCCCGAGACCCGGTAGTCGGGGTGATCCTCGTCGATGACGGTCGCGATGTGCAGCGGTACGGGCATCTGCGTACGGTCGTCCCAGGAAACGGCCTGCTCGCAGAGGCTGGCGGTGAGGCTCGCCAGTTGCTCAGTGGCCCATGATCCCGGGCTCACCACCACGATCTCCTTGCCCGTGTACGAGTGCCAGGGCACCGTGAGCTGCGAGGTGAGCCCGGGCGGCAGGGTCCATCGCGTGTAGAGCGCACCCCGGTCGCCGCCTTTGGCCTTGATCGACGCGGATCGTCCGGCAAAGAGCCAGCAGTCCCGGTCGCCCTCCGCGAGCCGGTACACCTTGCGTTCCGGCGCGGCGGGCTTCTTCGCATCACTCGGCATGTTCGCCTTCTCCCGACGGGTGACAGGGCGTCCGATCTCGCTGATGCCGGTGTTCAAGCGGACGACTCCGACGTCGGCGTCCTGGTCTCGCAGGGTGTCGCCGGGCAGCGGACCCTTTCCGAGTCGGGTGTTCTGCAGTCCCGGCCAGATGGTCCGGGTCTCGAGCGTGTCGACGAAGACCACCATCGGTGTGCCGTCCGGCTGCATGGCGAGCAGGTCCGCAAGTCTGGCTTCGACCACGGCACGGGTCAATTGCGCCTTCTCCCCGGTGCGCCCGAAGCGGGTGGTTCCGATGGCGCCGGCGTGGAAGTCTGCCACGCCCCGGGCGCAAGGGGCCCAGGTCTTCCGGCGGTCGCTGTACACCAGCATCCGGCAGTTCACGAGGTCGTCGGGCTCGACGTAGAGCGCCACCATGGTGAGGACCAGGGGTGTGCCCTCCTCTCCGGTCTGCTGTCTGCGGGCGTGAATGCCGACCAGCAGGACCTTCCGGGTGAGCCCGTTGGGCCGCCCGCCAGCCGCTACGGCCCCCAGCAGGCGGTCGTCCAGGATCCCCGCGGCCCGGAGCAGGTCCCGCAGGGCGGCGCGCGCGGCATGCTTCTTGGTATCGGGGCTGGGCGGGTCGGTCTTGGGCGGGAGAACGGCGGGCTCTGTGGCCAGGAACTGAGTCGGTACGCCGAAGTGGCCCAACAACCGCCTCAGATGGGGTTTGGCGTCGCGTTCAGGGCGCGGGGCGTCGGGGTGGTACTCGGTCTCCACCCAAGCGGCGACCAAGTCTTCCTCGTCTGAGGGCAGATCCAGCGACTTGAGGAAGGCAGCGCGGTTCACGGTGTCGTGGTCGAGTAGGTCCGGACAGTAGCGAGAAATGACGCCCACGCGAGCGTTGACGGAGGTGGCGGGTCCCCCTGGCTCGGGGTTCACCGGGTGTCCCGTCAACTCCGCCAGTTCGGCAAGCATCCGCTCGCGCCCTGTGGCCGTGGCATAGACACATGCGAGGGTGACCCGTCCGAAGCCACTCGGCCCGACTGCTGCGGGCGGCAGGCCGTCGGGCGCGTACTTTGTGACGCGTGGTGCCAGTCTGATCCGCTTATCGGCCTCGTAGGACAAGGGAACGAGCGAAGGCAGGATACGCACGATGTGTTCGTGCAGGCGCATCATGAACCTCGGTCCGGGTCCGCTTCCCAGGGCGTGGAACCGGCTTCTCGCCATCTGGGGCCGAATCGCGCCGGGCACCTTGGGGAGCGTGTCGGGGAACTCCAGTGCCGACAGCTGGCATGCTTCGAGGATTTTCGCGATGGCCGGGTCGAAGTAGCTGTGCCATTTGCCGGTCTCTTCGTCCTTACGGCGCCGGATCGGCAACCTCAGGATGGGTGCGTCCTCCTGCTCCCGGTCGATCCATACATTCTTCGCCCAGTCCCCTTGCGGCGAGATTCTGGACAGATGAGCGTCGAAGCACAGGACGGGGTCTTCGATGCCGACCCGGGTGGTCAGCCTCGCGGTCACCGTGTGCAGGCTGAAGGCAGTACCGGAGCGGTTGACAATGAGGTCGTCCGGGTCCCAGGCCAGCAATGCTCCCTCGGTGTCCATCGACAGGACAACAGGAGGCCTACCGTCCACGCGGAACGGTGCTGCTGCCAGTTGCCGCATCACCTGCCATTCGGCCGTGCGGAACACCCAGTTCGGCATGACGGGCACCTCTCCCGTCCGGTAGGTCACGAAGTCGGCGAAGGGGCGCGCCTGTTCGGGATCGGGCAGCAGCCCGGCGAGTTCGGCGGTTCCCTTTCCGTCGCGGACGTGCCTCTCCCAGGCCCGTACGGCGACCCTCAGCCGGTGGTCGAATGCCGAGTCGCTGGTGAGGAGCAGCATCCGGCTGCCTGCGCGCTGTTCTTCCTCGGCGAGGTCGCGTTCACCGAACAGCTTGACGGGACGGCCGGTAGCAGCGACGAGACCGGTGGCCAGAGCCGAGTAGCGCGGCTGCCGTTGCCCCTCTCTTTTCGGCAGGCTCTCCCAGGCGGCCTTGAACTCCTCGGTGAGCGGGTAGGCCGTGATGGTGCCCAGGAGGGCGCCCAAGTCCTGACGCCGGACTCGGTAGGCGAGTGTGATCAGCACAGGTCGTCTCCCCCTGCCGCCTGCTCCGCATATTCCAGGAATGCTCCGAGTGTGGTGCCGTAGTACCTCTGCATGGCGGGCAGGACTCCTTCACGCTGCCATGTGTCTCTCAACTGGAGGATGAGGGTGGCCAGATCGGTGCCGCCCTCGGAGTCGAGCAGGGCACCGTCGACCAGGTGCAAGGTCGCGTCGGTGCCGCCGCGTCGAGCCCGGCCGATGAGCTGGACGGCGCCGTTGATGATCTCCGCGACCACGCCGAGTTTGACGTCGGTGGGCTGTGCCTGGAAATAGGGCGGCCGGCGGATGATCTCGTCCAGGTACTGGCCGGCCACTCTCCGGCGTTCCGCCAGGAGTGCCTGTGGGTCGCTGGACGGACCTCGGTACTCCGTCAGTGCCCGGGCCTGGATGTGCGCGACCAGTTCCGCCGGTTCGTCGATCAGCGGAATCGGACGGACGATCAGCCAAACGGAGCCCAGCGCGGACTTGTCGCCCTCACCGATGATGTTGACTCCACGCTGCACCCTGGCCAAGGGGGCGATCAGGATGTCGGCGCCGCCGACGGCGGGGAATCCCTCCAGGCGGTCGGCCGGCAGTTCCCTCCAGCGCCCGGTGTCCACGGCCGTGTCCTGGTCGTCCGCGTAGATGCCCGGACGTACCGCCAGGCAGATGCGTGTGGAGTCGACACCGGCCGTGGACAGTCCTTCGGCCACATGCCTTGCCGCCTCGTAGGAGGTCGTGGCAAGGAGTACTCGAGCCCGGCCCGGCTCCTCTGCCCTCAGCCGTTCGAGTTCGGCCCGAAGATACGTTTCCCACATGGCCGTGGCAATCCGCTGGGTCGCTGCGGCTCGCTCGATTCCCTCGAGCCCGGAGATACGGCGCAGCCGACGGTGCTCGTCAAGGATCGGCGCGGGCAGGATTCGTACCGTGTTCGGTTTGTCGTCCGCCACCCACCACTTCGGTTCGGTGTGGATGTGGTGATGGGGTGCGCGCGGGAAGTAGGACGTGGCGGACATCCCGAGCACGATGCGGCGGACTCCTGCCTGGGCCAGGGCGGTCGTGTCGCCGAGTCGTACGGTGTACGTATGCGGGTCGCCGCCGAACGCCGCCGTCGACAGGCGCGCGGGGTCGCCTCCTGTGTCGTCGTAGTACTCGGTGAACGCGAAGACAAGTCGTCCCAGTGGCCCGGTCGGCGTGACCCGCCAGCGACCGTACGTGCCCAGCGCGTCCGCAATCGCCTGGGCGGATTCCACGCCGATGTCGACCAGTTGGGCGTTGTTGGCCATCAAGCGGTGCAGGAACAACCGGATGCGTTCGAGTATGGCTCGGCGGAGAATCCGGTTGACGACTTTGGTCCGGTCTTCCTCGGGCGCCTTCTCGACCAGTCGCCCGAGCGCGAGGCGCGCCTCAGGCAGGGACGAGCCACCGGAACCTCCGGTGACGACGGCCGCAAGATGGAGGCGGGCGTCCTCGAAGCCTTCCGGGTCGGCGCCCGGAAGCCGGTCCTCGCCAAGAAAGAGCGAGCGGAACCGAGCCAATTGCTCAGCGCTGACCTCTTCCTCGGCATCCAGGCCGAATAGCCTTGCGGTCAGCCAGCTGTCCCAGCGCCCTGGCACCATCCAGTAGCGTCCCGGCCCGCGCGGGCGCCGTCCTTTGGCCGGCGTCGTGGCACCGAGCCGTTCGTAGGTCAGATGGCTGACGTAGTTCTCGGACAGGTAGCGCAGGCCGAAATAGGCGTCACGGACACCGGCGTCGACCTCGTCCTGCAGGCGCCCGAACGCTGCCGCGAACTCCTGGTCGAACTTGCGCAAAAGGGTGTTGGTCCGTC
Organism: Streptomyces sp. NPDC047072; assembly: GCF_040643855.1. Lineage (NCBI taxonomy): Bacteria > Bacillati > Actinomycetota > Actinomycetes > Kitasatosporales > Streptomycetaceae > Streptomyces > Streptomyces sp. NPDC047072. Next base: position 9,000 of record NZ_JBEYVC010000129.1, read on the forward strand.
CCGCGTGGTCGAGAACCAGGCCGCGGCCCGCGTGGTCGATCGCCGTGCTTTGGAAGACGTCGACCTCATCGATGACGACGATCTGGCATCGGCGCAGCAGCAGTTCCTCGACGGTCAGCCGATCGTCCCCGCCGTAGCCGTCCTCCACCGGCGTCTGAAGGACTCCGAGCAGCAGGTTCGCGTGCGAGGTGACGATAATGTCCGCTGTGCAGGCCTGGCGTGCGGCCCGGTAGCGTCCGCAGGTGGTCCGCCAGGGGCAGGCGACGGTTGTGCTCTTCTTGCGTCCCCGGGAAGGCTTGCGGAGCCGCGCGCAGGGTTCGCTGCCCGGCTGCCATCGGTCGACGGCATCATCGGAACCGGCGACAGCGGCGAGCGCACAGCCGTATCCGAATCGTCGCCAGATCCAGTCCGCGTCCGGGCCGTCCTCGGTGACGCGTGCTGCGGCCGTCTCGGCCACCTTGATCAAGGACCGCGGTGAGACCAGCGGAACGACGCCGCCTGCCGGTTTGACCCCGCACAGCTCCAGGGCGTGTTCGATCCCGTGGACGGCCCGCACGACATCCGCGTTGGTGGGCAGCACGAAGGCCACTGGAATGCCGCGGCGGACTGCCCAGCAGGCGAAGGTCTCGATGAGGACGACGGATTTTCCGAACCCTGTGTAGGCGAGGAGTTCGTTGAGGGTGCCCGCGGTCAGGTCCAGCCCCTGGACAGGTTCGTTCCCTCGGGAGCGGACCTGCTCGGCGAACCTGTCCACCGCCTTCTCGCGGTAGACGCTCCGGCCCCGCTTCCGCTCGCCCTTGTCGATCTGTGCCGCGATCTCCTTCAACTCGTCGAAGGGAACCCAGCGGTCGAGAAGGGCGGGAGCATCACGGACCGCGGGCATCGCTCGCTCGGGGACGATGTGGTGCGGACGGATCTCGTAGTGGAAGTCGACGAACGTCTGCTGTAGGCCGTTCGATCCCGGCACGCTGGTCGTGGTCGTGTGCGGACCTGCCTCGGCGGGCGGAAGAACGCGGTTCTTCGCCGCGTGCAGTTCGTCGAGTTCTCGCAGAAAGCCGTCGACGAAGGCGGGCAGTGGCATACCGGGATCGACCGCGATCCGGCTCGGTCCGTCCTCTTCGTCGTCGACCGCGCTGCAGCCGGGGATCTCTCCGTCGCGGAGCAGACTGTCGAGAATCGAGCCGGCCGCCTCCGCGTTGGCCATCTGATTCGGGCGTCGGCGCAGCAGCTTGGTAAACCTGCGCGCGTCCGTGTCGGAGAGGTCGCGCCAGCCAGACCAGTCCGAGATGTGGCCGTCCAGTACGAACAGGACGTCATCGCGGGTGGTCGTACGTCTGAAACCGCCACTGTCCTCGATGTGAAAGAAACTGGCTGCCAGCCCGATCGCGGCCCCCATCATGCGGGGGAAGACCTTCTCGGACCCGTTTGCGGGAATGCTCATGCCGTCCTCAGCGCTCGTCGTACTTCAGTGCAGAACCTCGTCTCGGTGGTGACCTGGAGAGACGGCATGGCGGTCTGTAGAATGCCGAGTTGGTGTTCGTGTGTCTTCGGGAGAAGGACGCGGGCCCTGGGCGCCTTCGCACGGAGATCCGCGATCAGCCGATATACCGAACGGTATTCCTTGAGATCGATTCTGAACTCCTTGTCCCCGGCCCGGACATGCAGGTCGTAGCGGTCCAGTTCGGGCCAGAGTTCGACCGTGGCTCCGAGCTTCTCCAGCCTCTGCTTGACTCGGAGTTCGCTCGCTCCTGGCACCACGACGAACCGCCAGACACCGAACTCCAGACAGCGGGAGTCGGCCGCCGGCCGGGCCATGGGTCGAGCCACGCTCGGGCCTTCGTCGATCTGACGCAGCGTGGGCCGGGAGGTTGCAGCTCTGCCCTCGGTCAGTTGATACACGGAGGCATGGGGGCGGTACCGACAGCGCACAGTGGTACCGGCCACCCCCATCGGCCAACGGCAGACGGGACACGGCCACCACCATGTCTCCCCGTCGGACGATCGGTGGAGGTGATCGGCGGGAATGTCGGTGTATCCCCTTCGGGGAGGGCGTACGCCGGTCTCGCTGATCAGGTCACTCAGTTCGACGAGGGAACCTGCGGGGTGCTCGATGAGGAAGCTCCGCGAGGCGACGTAACTCTCCTGGCCGTTGCCTTCGATCAGCGCGATGAACGTATCGCTGCGGATCTGGTCTGCCCGCATCCAGGTCCAGCTTGGCATCCACTGCGCGGAGTCGGACGGGCCGCCGACCGGAAGCGCGTATTCGCTTGCCAAGTCGTACGCGTCAGCGGTGAGCCGGTCGTCGCGGTCGAGGAGCACAACCTGTGCGATCGCCTCATCCGCGCCGGTGGCGAGGGCCGGCAGCAGGCCGAGGCGCTGCCGCAGACAGGCGACGAGGTCGAGCGGAGTCGTCGGCCCACGGCCGGGCCCGTGGGCTTCCATGACCACGCCGGTCATTTTCGCGACCTCCCGCATGGCGTCCTGGCGAGTGCGCCGAACTGTCCACGCGTAGGCGGCACGCAGCGCGGCCGCCACCACTCGATGAGCGCGCTCGCCCTGGTCGTCCCACGCTCCGGTCAGCCACTGGGTCATGTATCGGTCCTCCTCACCGCATCGGGGCACCAGCGGGTGAACGGGCAGTCCTTGCAAGCCTCGCCCGCTTTGGTCGGGAAGCGAGTGTCGGTGTGCCACGGGGCGACGTACTTCTTCAGGACGCCTCGTGCGTGGGCAATCACGTCCGGGGCAGCCGCCTCGAGGTCGGTCACGACCGGGCCGCTGCCGGTCAGCCGTTCCAGTTCCACCGCGCAGGACCCGCCCCCCGGCAGCGCTTCCGCGTCGGCCAGCAGTACGGCCAGGGCCAGCTGGGGATACTCCGCCAGCAGGTCTTCCTTGCTCGGCGTCTTGACGGTCTTCGTCTCGCGCAAGGTCCATCGGTCGCCGACGCGGTAGAGCAGGTCGGTCTTGGCGATGACGACGACATCGGCATCGGGGTCGTACACCACGACCGGCCGCTCCGGGTGGACCTCGGCATCGTCGGGCCCGTCCCGCAGGGGGCAAACGAGGGCATGGTCACCGATCATCTGCACGCCGAGCCGGACCTGGGGCCCGGTCAACGCCCATCCTTCGCCCTGCCAGGCCTCCGCCGAACCAGGGGTGTCGTCCGGTTCGCAGGGCTGCGGGGGCGTACGGCGGTGTCGGTTCTCGATCCACTCGTGCACGGCCTTTCCACGTACGACTGCTTCGCTGTCCTCGACCGCGCTCTCCCTGGGCAGGAACAGGTCCTCCAAGTGGGCGCGGGCCGGGCACTTGCAATAGGTGCGTCCTGTCGTCATTGACCAGGAGCGACGGGGCACGTCGGAACCGCTGATGCCGAGCAGTCCCGGACGGGACGGGACCTCGGGACAGGTCGCGACGGCGTCGCACCTGCCGCAGCTCTTCCCAGGACGGTAGGAGCCTCCCGCGATCATTCTGTCGATGCGTGCCTCGACGCCGGAGTCGTAGCAGGCGTACGCCTGCTCGGGTGTTCCTTCGAACAGGAGTCGGCAGGAGGCATCAGCGCAGCCGATCTCCACGAGCCGCACCAGACGGGGCTCTTCGGAGCTCCCGAGCCTGAGGTGGTTCTTCTCCCATCTCGAACTCAGGACGGGCAGCCCGCCGGCCAGGACCCCCACGGCCATCGCGATCTCGGCCTCGTCCCGTGGATGGTCCGTCACCGATCCCTTGCGCACGACGCGCAGTTCACGGATGCCGTGCCCCGCGTAGCGCCGGTCGGTCACCATCTCCTCGTACCACTCGGGGTCGGTGGGTTTCTGTGCGCCTCGTTGCCGCGCCCACAGGCGCGATACAGGTTCGAGGGATACGGCATGCGGCACTCCGGTCGGAACGGGTATCCGCTCGGAAGCGGCGAGGTAGCTGCTGACAGCGTGCTCGGTCCATTGGGCAAGGCCAGGATGGACGGGGCGCTCGGAGGCGGTTCTCCATTCGGCCAGGGCGTCTCGCATGGACAACGACTTGAACTCGATGAGATCCAGTACATCGTGCAGCGGACCGAGCGCCCATGCGGTCAAGGTCCGGCCCGACTTGACGGAGCGGCTCGGACGGGGTGCTCCCGGGCGTATCTTCATCGCCAACTGCTGAGGACATACCCTTTCACTGTTCCGAACATTTTCCGGACGGATTCGCACAACGCCTCCGGCCTCGAATACATCCCCCCTTGCAGGTGCTTCAGAAACCTTACTCGGTTCTCCAGAAATCACACTACCCTCCCCAATCGGAGTGCCGTATCGTACCCTTCTCCCGGCGCCCTCCGTGGACTGCCGGAATTCTGGCGCGACCGAAGGATCTTGGGGGATCAGGATGAAGTTGCACGGACTCTTCGTAGGTATTGACTACTACGACGCGGAGTATGATCGCTTGCGGTACGCAAAGCGAGACGCCGCAGCACTCGGTGCCCTTTTCGCCGACAACCTCGACGGGAAGGCGACCTTACTCCTTGATGGCGATGCCACCAAGGAAAAATTTGTGACAGAAATGCGGCGCATCGCCGAGGCCAGTAACGACGAAGAGCTCGTCGTGGTCGCCTTCTCCGGTCATGGCATCACCGGCGGCGCCCTGGCCATGCACGACACCCAGCCGGACAGGCCGACCGAGACCTCCTTGTCACTGGACGAACTCGCCGACCTGACCCGTGAAATCCGGGCACGCGCCCTGCTCCTGGTCCTGGACTGCTGCTTCTCGGGGCATGCCGCGGATAAAGTTCTGCACCTCCCGCACGACGGCTACACGAGTCGAAATGCTTCCGTCTCGGCACATCACAGACTGAGCCAGCTGCGCCGCGACGGACAGGTAGTCATCGCTGCTTCCGGCAGGGACCAGGAAGCCTTCGAGGAGCAGAGTTTCCGCCATGGGTTGCTGACCCACTACTTGATCCAGGGATTGCGCGGCGATCCTGAAGCCGTCGACGAAGGAAAGGTGTACATCCTCAAACTGGCCCACTATGTGTCCAAGAACGTCAGTTCACACAGAAAGGGCCTTCCTCAAAGAACTCAGGATCCGATCTTCGGCGGGAATCTCTCCAATTTCAGTCTCCGCATCTTCACTCCAGGTCCGCGCTATCTCTCGACCGCTGACGCCCATAGGCCAAAGCCGGCGACCGCGGACATCTCATCCCTCGCGGAATACAGGATTCCGCCTCCCGTCGTGGAAGCGTGGCGTGGTCCCTTCGGGAAGCTCAACCAGCTACAGATCGACGCCATCAACGAGGGCGCCCTCCTGGAAGGGATGAACGTCCTGGTCAGCGCGCCTACCTCGGCAGGAAAGACCATGGTGGGCGAACTGAGCGCCATGCGGGCCGTGTCCGAGGGAAAGAACGCGGTCTTCCTGCTCCCCACCCGCGCCCTGGTGAACGAACAGTACGAGAGGTTCAAGCGCGTCTATGGGCCACTCGGGATCCGAGTGATCCGCGCCACCGGTGAACTGCGCGACCACCAACCCGACTTGCTCGGTGGACGATTCGAACTCGCCGTTCTCACCTACGAGAAGTTCATCGGCCTGGTACCCAAACGCCCAGATCTGCTCGGCACAGGCGTCCTGGTCGTCGACGAGATCCAGTCCCTCATGCTGCCGGAGCGTGGGCCTCTGCTGGAAACCCTGCTCACCTGGCTGAGAGTCCGTGACCGCACCTCCGACACGCCTCAGATCGTGGGACTTTCCGCAGTTCTCGGCAAGCCGCACGAACTCGCCCGGTGGCTCCGCGCGAACCTTGTGGCAACCACTCACCGGGATGTCCCCCTCCTCGAAGGCGTTCTCGGCCCGGACGGTCGCTACCGATACCGGGACCAAGAGGGAAACGAGTCGAGCGAGCAATTGCTGGAGCCCGGGGATGCTGCGGAGTCCGCCACGGACGATGCGCTGGTGATGCGCCTCGTGAACAAGCTCGTTACGAAAGGGCAGCAGATCATCGTTTTCCGGGCCAAGCGCAGCCAGGCCCGCATTCTGGCCCGAAACCTTGCCCGCACGCTCGGTCTGCCCTCCGCGGTCGCCACACTCGAAGCACTGCCCGGCGGGGACGGGGGGCGGACGACAGACGAACTGCGCAGGTGTCTGGAGGGTGGTGTGGCCTTCCACATCGCCGACCTGACGACCGAGGAACGACGTGTGCTGGAGCTGTCCTTCGGAAGCTACGAGAGCGAAGTGCGCGTGCTCGTGGCCACGACGACTCTGGCACAGGGCATCAATCTGCCGGCGGATACCGTTGTCGTCTGCGAGTTGGAGCACCCGACTTCGGACAATCGGTCCTACTCCGTGTCCGAGTACAAGAACATGGCCGGGCGAGCGGGCCGTACCGGCCGAGTGCAGCAAGGGCGCGCCGTACTCCTGGCCCGGGGTACCGCCGACGCCGAACAAAAGTGGCTGCGGTACATCGATGCGCAGCCCGAGGACGTGCGGTCGGCGTTGCTGGAACCCTCCACCGATGTGCGCGCCGTACTCCTCTCCGCTCTCGCCGTACCCGCTGTCCTCGGAGGCCACCGCTCGGGAGCGGACGTCGAACGGTTCATGGCGGCCACCTTCGCCTCCCACCAGTTCAGGGCTGACGGCTCTCCGGCCCCCTTCCCACCCGCCGAGATCCGGCGAATGGTGAGTCAGCTGGTCACCGCGGGTTTCCTCAAGGGAACTCCGAACGGACCGGACGAGCTGCCGAGCGGGCTCGCCTTGACGGACCTCGGAAGCTTGGCGGTCCGGAGCGGGCTCGGCCTCGATTCCGTCGCGGCGGTGACGGAGGCCCTGGCAGCCGTGCCGGCGGACTCCATCAACTGTGCCACGCTCATCTGCGCCACCCAGCTGACGACCGAGTTGGACGACGTCCGGTTCAACCGGATCGGCCGAGTCCCGTACCAGGAACACGCCCGCCTCGCCAGGAGGCTGCGGGAACACCGGGTTGCCGAACCGATCCTCTCCCGACTCATGGGCGCGCCGTCCAGGAGTGGCGTCGGCCTGGGCCACGCACGACGGAGCCTCGCCTGCCTGATGTGGACGGAGGGGGTCAAGCTCGGAGACATCGAACGAGCGATCAGCGATCAGCAGACGCTCACGAGACGAGAGTCTCCCGGTCCGGTCCAGCACGCGGCGCAGCGGGCGGCCGACGTACTGGCGACAGTCGTCGAGATCGCCTTCCACGTCCACCCGTCCGCCGACCTCGGCGTCCTGCCCGATGTCCTGCCCGCCCAACTCGAACTGGGCATCGTCGCAGGTCTGGTACCCATCGCCTGGCACACAGCAGTCCCTCTGCTCAGGTCTGTCTACCTCAGCCTCGCCCGGGCGGGGCTGACCTCGCCCGCGGACATCCTCGCAGCCGATCCCGAGTTGCTGCTCGACTGCGTCGGCGGTCGTCCCGAGCAACGTCGCCTGGTGCGGGAGGCCGCGGTGGCCGCGCAGAAAGAGGCCGATGAGGGCGGTATGCGGGATCGGTTCCCGTCTTAGGGCAACTGACTTCTGGTAGGGCACGGGCCAGGATCCATGAAGAGACCTGGCCCGTCGCCGGAGACCATTCCTGTGGGTCCTGGGACACGAACTCTGATCACCACTCGTGGAAGCGCCGGCGCCGGTCCCAACTTCGTCGCATCCAGGGGACCGACTCGAAGGGTTCGAGAGGCTGGCCACCGCTTCCTCCGCCAGGCGCTCAAGTACCGCGTCTACGCGTCGTCGAGCGGTACGCGCGTCGCGGTCGAGCAGTGCCGCGATACGAGCCAACCGTTGTCCGAATCGCTCGGCACCAGAGTCGTCCAGAGCGAGCGCCCGCCTGCCGAGTGGGGCCATCTCCGGGGGCAGTGCGCCGATCAGCTCCAGCAAGCAAGCCCTGAGCTTGGAGCGCTGTACTGCCGAATCATCAGCAGGAGTGACCCCGGCAATACGGCGCAGGGCATGACCGGCACGGTTCAAAGCGGCGGAGTCCTCGATGCCGAAGCCCTTACGAAGGGCTTTGAGTTCTGCGAGCACCTCGGCCGTCGTCGGCCGGGGCTCCGGCCCGGGAAGACTCCGTGCCATGTCAGGAAGCCAGGCGGACACGCGCTTCACCGAGCATGACTGGTTCGAGCCCGCCGTACAGGGCGTCGGCCTGCGCCCACAGTTCGGCAGCCTCTTGCCGACGCCCCAACGCCTGACGAATGTTGCCGAGACCGGTCAGGGAGCGTGCCTTTTCATACCGGCTTCCACAGCTCTCGGCCAGAACCACGGCTTCCTCGTAGTCGACACCGGCAGCCTCGTAGTCACCTGATCGATATTTGGCCCATGCTGCGCAGTTCACCGACATCACAACGTCCAGTTCAAGTCCCAGGGCGCTGAATTCTACCCGAGCCTCCTGCGCGTGTTCCACTGCGGCAGGACAGAGATCCAGCTCTGCTTCCAGCAGCGCGATCCCACGCAACGCAATAGCAGCGTTGCGCCTGTTCCCCATCCGTCGGTAGTGTTTCATAGCCGTGTGCAGACCATCCAGGGATTTTCTGTACTCACCCAGATAGAGTTCCGTCCAGGCGAAGTTCGAGATGGTGTTGACGACACCTTCTTCGTCACCCAGGTCTTGATACAAGGTCAAAGACTGCCGGAAGTATTGCCCGGCCATGGTCAGATCTCCTCGGTCCGCATGAGCGACACCAAGGTTGCCCAAAGTGATGGCCAGCCATGCGCGAGCACCCGCAGTCCTGGCCGATTCGACCGCCGCCAGATGGGTCTCGATCCATGGACCCCACAGTTTCGCCAGGAAGAAGAATTCACGCAACACAAACGCCAACTGCCAACACAGCGAGGGGAACCCTTGCGCGGCGGCCATACGGCACAGCGCCACAAGGCAGCGCCACTGCGATTCGAGCCATCCGATCGCCGCCGCGCGGTCGCTGAACGGATCCGCCCTCGGAGGGAAGTCATCAAGGACGACAGGCGGTCGATAGCGCTGGGGGGTGAGTAGTTTGTCCGCGACCACGGCAACGCGCAGACTGTGCTCAAGCAGCCGCCTAACAGCGTTGTGCCGTTCCTCAACCGTCATATGCAGAGAGAGCAGACGCAGAGCGAACTGACGTACAAGATCATGCATGGCGATGCGATCGGAGGACTCGTAGGCCACGAGATGTACATCCGCAAGGCTGTCCAGCAGCATTGCGGCGCGAGTCCGATCGGTATCCGCCAGTGCTGCGACACTGCGCAGGTCGGCGCTCGGTCCGGGGTGCAGTGCCAACAACGCGAGCAGCCGTTGCTGTTCAGCGGCCAATCCGCGACAGGACACCGACAGTACCGCGTTGACGCTGCGGTCCCCGTCATCCAGTAGCTCGAGCCGGTGAGCCTCGTCCGACAGCATCTCTTCGAGTTCTGACACAGTGCGTGCCGGACCGCCGCGGAATCTGGCGGCAGCGATACGCACCGCCAGCGGCAGCCGGCCGCAGTGCTCGACCACCGCGCGGACGACATGGTCTGCCGCGTGCTCCGCCCGTTCCCCTCCGACCACGCGGAACAACGCGTCGGCCTCTGCGCTGCTCAGTATTCCGACAGACAGGTGTACTGCGTCATCAAGAGCACTCAGACGCCTCCGGCTGGTGACAAGGAATCTGCAGCCGGGCTCAGCTGAAAGCAGCGGAGCGACGTCCGACGCGCTACGGACATTGTCAAGGACGAACAGCAGCCGCTTGCCTCTGAGTCGACTTCGCCAGAGATTGGCCATCGCGTCCGGACGGGACGGTATGTCCTCATTGCGCACGCCAAGCAATCTGAGCAACGAAACAAGAACATCGCGCGAACTACCGAATGATTCTTCCCCGAAGTCGAAGAAGAAGCATCCATCAGGGAAGGAATCCGCTGCTTCCCAAGCTCCTCGTAGAGCCAGGGTGGTCTTTCCCACTCCGGCCATACCACTGACCGCACACACCGTGGTTCCGAAATCGCCTGTGAGATAGTCGGCGATGCGAGCCAGTTCCGCGGAACGCCCCACAAAGTGGGAAGGCAGGCTGGGAAGGCCAACAGTAGCCCCCATCTTGCTGCGCCTCGCCGCCCTCGGTCCTTCACCACTGACGAGTGCCAACAATTCTCCGTTCGCCGCCAAAGCATCGTCGCAGACCTTGGCGAACTTATGGGATGCCGCCGTCAGGCCCCTCTCCACTTTGCTCAGATAGCCCTTGCTGCAGAAGATCACCTTGGAGAAGGAGATCAGGCTGAGCCCACGCTCGCAACGCCTACGTCGAAGTTCGCTGCCGAAATCGCGAGAGACCTCGTTCACGCTCCCCGGTACCTCCTCAGCATCTTCACGGCGCAGACCGCCCCGATGGAATCAGCATCCCCCAGACCGGTCCTGGTTGTTAGCCGTTTACTGTTTCCAGCGAGAATAGGAAACAGGAAACCACGGGGGCCCATCTCAACTGCCCCCGCAGGCTCATCCCATGCCGTAAAGCGTCTCCAGGTCGACGAGTTGGACACAAGGGTCCGCCTGTGCGGCCGCGTACGCCTTGTCGTTGAAGCCTGCGCCGCTGAGACACATGAGCCGAGTACCGGTGGTGTCGTAGCGTCCGGCTTGGGCGATGAGATCGCGGATGTGCTGAAGGCGCTCGATGTGGGCGATGCCCATGGTGTCGCGCCACTTGGCCTCACCGATGGCCAGGAGCGGAGGCTTGGAGCCATCGGCAATGCCGATGACCGCCACATCCACCTCATGTCCGACGCGAGCCTTGGGATCGTGCACCACGCCGTGTCCGACCCGGGCGGGCAGACCGCCGATCAGTTCCGGGTCGGCGTGATGCAGCGCCCAGTCCCGGCAGACCTGTTCGAAGTGAGGGCCGAGGACGTTACTCGTGAAGCGGCGACGACTGGCCTGCCAGACCCGGGCCGCGCTGCCGGGGCGTTCCAACTGGTCCCAGACCGGTCGCATGATGGCGTGATAGAAGCCGATCAGTGGTTCGGCAATGCGGTAGGTGGGACGGTTGTCGCGGAAGACGTCGGCATCCCGGTGCAGCAGGCCGGCGTCTTCGAGGACGTTGATGGGATGCGCGATGTCGGTGGCCTTGCGCTCCAGGTACCCGGCCATACCTCCGCGGGTGGCATTGCCGTCTGCGACTGCAGCCAGCACGGAGAGGTACAGGGCGGTGTCCCGCAGGTCGGGCTCCTCCGCGAGCAGATAGCGGGCCTCACGGAACAGAGGGGTCTCTGGGTTGAGGACGGTCCGGACGACCCAGTCGTCGAAGTCCTCGGCTCCGTTCGGGGTGTCACCACGGGCAAATTCCCGTCGATACGCAGGTGTCCCGCCCACGATCGCGTTCACCTGCACGGCCAGGCGCGGGTCTGTGATGTTCCAGAATTCGGCGGCCAAGCGATGGTCGAGCGGGCGGACGACCAGCTCCAGCCCTGCCCGGCCTCGCAGGGGGGCATTGCCGGACAGCAACCTGCCCATGAACGACAGCGCTGAGCCGCACAGCAGTAGCCGGGTGCGCGAACCGCTGCGCTGGTCACGCAAAGTCCGCAACGCCTCCTGGATGATCGAGGGGAGCTCCGCATTCGCCTTGGCAAGGTACGGGAACTCGTCGATCACCACAGGCACGGGCCGCGCCGCTCCCAGCGCGAGGAGCGCGTCGACGGCCTCGGCCCAGTCGGAGAAGTGGTACGGACTGGCAGGGCGCACATGCGCGGTGAGCGCAGCGCTGATACGCCGTAGAGACTCGGCATCGGTGGCTTCTGTCGCCCCGAAGTAGAACCCTCCCGTTGCACGGCAGGCCGCGTCGAGCAAGAAGGTCTTGCCCTGTCGGCGCCGTCCGGAGACCACCCCGAGCGTCGCGCCGGGCTGTTCATCCTCGATGAACCGGGTCAATGCCGACCATTCGTAGTCGCGGTCGAACATCTCGACGGGCTTGTCCATGCCTCTTCGACTCCCAGACAATAGAACTACACATCTATAAACTGTACCTCTATATCATGGCGACGCCTGTGGAGTCCGGGTTGTGGCGGGTGAACGGCAAGCCGGAAGGCGCATGCTCACCCGCGGTGCCCCGATCCGCAGATCGCGGCACCATGACGACGACTGCAGTGCTCGTCAGCGGCTGCCCGGCTGGGTCGTCGCCAGGTCGTTGAGAACGGCGCTGACGACCTGCCACGACACATTCAAGGTGTCGCGATCGGGGGTGTGGGCCTCCTGGATCTCGCGACGCGGATGGACATAATTCCGGTACCGGCGGAGCTCATGACAGAAGCGCTCGATGTCGGCTCCGATCCAACCCGCCTGGTGACACGTCTTGATGAGAACGTCGAGCGTCGCCCGGTCCGGTGATGTGGACCCGAGCAGGGCACGGTCTCGTTCCTGGATCACCTGGACCAGGACGCCCTCCAGAAGGCTTCCAAGCATGATGATCGCAGCGACATGAGCGCCGTTGGCGTAGCAGGTCTGTGCCTCGTCGAGCCGGTGCTGAAGAAGCCCGGCCATGTCCGGTTCCTTGATGATCTCGGTCATCACGGCCCTGAATTCAGCCGGAGCATGCTGCCCCGGATGGGCCAGTGCCGGATCGCAGGCCACCAGGCGTGGGCGACCGCCCGGGGTGTCCAGGCGGAAGCCCTCGTGGATGAGGAAGGAGTTGACTGCGGCGACCACCCCAGGGAGCTGTTCCGGTTCATCCAGGTACTCGAGAGGATCACCGAGGCGAAGGAGCACTTTCTCCAGTTCGGTGGGGTCCTCTCGACGTTCGGTGAGGCGGGCGTGAACCCACTCCCTCCGGTATTCCCCGTCGTAGTCCGGAACTTCGGCCCAGCCCGCGTGCTTCAGGAAGCGGGCGATCTCCCAGCCCTTGCGGTAGTAGAGGTGGTCGTCGCCGCAGATGACACGGGCGATCTCCTCCAACGTGTTCGCGTCAAGACGCCCCAGGACGGGCTGTATTGGCTGCTCGCTCATGCCGCGCCTTCCGTGGGGTCGCCTGCGTCGGGGGTTTCGGATCCCTCGGCCTGGTCCTCCGAGTCGTCATCCTCGGGAAGGTCATCGTCAGAGGACAGGTCGACCGGAGCCCATGCGCCGTTCTGCGAGTCGCCCGAAGCCTGCGACGACGAGTAGTCGGCCGGGTGGATACCTCGCCGCTCCAGCTCCTCCCATAGATCGGCCAGTGCGGTTTCGGGGTCGTAGCGGAACTCGCTCTCACGGACCCGCCAGAACGCCCAGCCGACTCGCTGGAGCTCACGCTCACGTTGCTGATCGTGCCGGAGCTGCTCCGCCGATGAGTGGTAGTAGTCTCCGTCGCATTCCACGGCCAGTCGCCCGCGCGCGCCCACCACTACCAGGTCGATGCGCTTCTCCCCTGCGGGGAATTGCGGAATCACGTGATATCCCCGCTCCGTCAGCCGCAGGTAGACCTGCTGCTCGAAGAGCGAGTCGAACGGGGCGGTGCGTACGTCGGGCGTCACCGGCCCGAGCGCATCGGTGGAGGCCAGAGCCGCCGGCGGGTTCTCCATGTACGTGAGGAGGTTGAGCCGTAGGTCATTGGACTTGAACCGGGCGCGCGGGACCGAATAGAAGAGCCGCATCTGGTCCTGAGCACGGCTGGCGGCGACGTTGTAGGCCTTCCGCTCGCTTGGATGGCCACCCGCGATACGCGGTGGATCCGTCACCACCATGGAGAGCAGGATGACGTGCCGCTCGTCGCCCTGGAAGGAGGCAGGGTTGCCCACTTGAATGCCATGGCGTTCACGCACCGGTGCGGACAGACGCTGCTTGATGAGGTCGTCCAGCAACCTGACCTGCCCTTGCCCCTGAAGAACGATCACCCCCATCGTCTTGTCCCGGTAGGCGGGGTCTTCGACCAGCTCCACCAGGCACTCCACGATGGCCTCGGCTTCCATGGCGTTGTGCAGGCGGCCGTCACGTCCTTTGGTCACGGCTCCTTCGACGTAGTGCGTCACCAGCGGATCGAGTCGCTCGCCGCCGAACTGGCGGAGCGGTATGAGCTTGTCGTCGTAGAACGTCCTCGACGACCACGCGATGATCTCGGGCATGCAGCGGAAATGCTCACCGAGCCGGATGACCTCGGGGAAGAACGTGGACAGCAGCTGATACAGATTGGTGTGCGGGGTGTAGAGCTGGCGCAGGCGGAGCGGGATGTCCGGCAGATGCGCGGCGAGCCGGTCCTGGATGACCTGCGTGCGTCCCATTCCGGACACGGACGGCGCGCACTGCTTGTCGTCGCCGACCACGATGACCCGCGGCGCCAGCCACATCAGGAACAGCGCCTCCATTCCGGCCTGGCTGGCCTCGTCGACGATCACGACGTCGAAGGCATCCCTACGCGCCTGCACCATCTCGGCCACCTGCCCGATCGGGGTCACCCATGCGGGTACGGCCTCCATGGCCACGGCCATCGCCTCACGCGCCGCCGCCTTGAAGGTGGCGGCATGACGACCCGAACCCTTGCCGTACGAGGCCATGTGAGCGCGATACGCCTGCAGGGAAGAACGCTGGTCCTGAGTCATGCGCTCAAGGCAATACAGCCGGCCCCGTGCTCCGGCGAGTTCTCCGGTGAGGCGCTCCAACCGATCTTCGTGTTCGGCCAGTTCACCCTCCAGCCTGTGCTCCAGGCCAGGAGTACGACGCCGCCGTACGAACCGGGATGCGGTGGCCCAGGCCCACGCCTCACCGAACTCCCCCAGCCGCGCGTCCCACTCGGATTCCTCCTGCTCATCTGCCAGCCGACCGGCAAGGACGGGGTGTACGGCCCGCAGGGCGCCCAGCAGTTCGGAGCACCGGCGCCTGCGGTGTTCCCGGGTGTGTGCCAGGGCCAAGGCATCCAACTCCTTGGCGTAGCGTTCGGCGTCTTGGTCCCGGATGGCCTGGGCTGCCGCCAGCGCCTCGGCGGCGGGATGCGCCCCGTCCACCGGCGTACGCAGCTGCTCCTCCCAGCCGGCCAGCCGTGCTGTGGCCTCATCGGCGGCGCGACGCCCACCGAGAGCGGCCAGCGCTTGGGCGAAGTCCTGCCAGGCCTGGCGTGAGGTGAGAGCGACATGCGTCCCGTTCCGGATGAGAAGCTCGTCCACCTGCTCCCGCGCCACGCCGAACGCGTCAACGTGTTCCAATTGCGCGTACCGCTCGGCCAATGCCGCCAGTCGAACCTCGATAGGGCCTCCAGGCACGAGGACGCCCAGCTGTTCCCAGCGGCTCGCCACCGCTGCGATGGCCGCGTTTGCTTGAAGATGCGCGAGAACAGCGTCCAGTTCCTCAAGAGTCTGAGGTGACTGTCCGTCCACAGTGCAGCTGCCCAGCAGTTCCTCGGCGTCTTTCTGTGCCCGGTGAGCGAAGCGCGTCTTGAGTCGGCCGCCGCCTGACAGATACGCCTTGAGGGCCTCTCCCGACCTGGCCAGTTGTCCGGCCTTGTCTTTCGGAAGGTTCTCGGGCAGCGCGACCTGTCGCAGCCCCACACCATCGACCCCGCGCCGCACGGCGTCCAACTCGGACGCGCCTGCGGTCACCCGCTGCCACAGCAGAATATTGCGGCGCGCCAGCCGGTCCTCCAGCGCGCGGGTGATCCACTCTTCCCCGTGCCACCGCACCGGCGATGCCGCCACACCGAGGCGGTGCAGCGCGGTTCGACAGACGCTGAGGGACGACATCAGTTGATCCGGGACCGAGGCATCGAGACCGGCCAGAGCGTTCCTGATGGCGATGGTCGCCTCGGACAGCCCGTCGTCCGTCAGCCTGCTTGCTGCCAGGGCCTCGGCCACCTGTTCCGCAGGGGGCAGTTCATCCGGTGTCGGCAGCGCACCGCCTGTTCGTGGCCCGCCGGCACCCTCGCGCAGCAGTGTCAGCAGCTCCTGGGCCTGTATCGAGGAGAACGGAGGGACCCCCACGGAGCCGTCGGGCAGCGCTCCGATCCAGCCAAATCGGGAGTCGCCGTCCTGCACCTGCTGCACGATTGCCGCAAGCGTGCCCGCGTAGCCGGGTGCTATGCCGTCATGCTGACGGGTCTCGGCCTCGCGCAGTTCGACGACTTCGCTGGTGAGCGCGGAGATCCGCGCGCGCACCTCGTCCCGCCGGGTGGAGAGGCGATCGATGTCCGTACGCAGCCGCCCGATGTCGGTCGCCGCCACCTGGTCGGTCAGGGCATTGACGGTGCGCTCCAGCTCCCCCGTTCCATCCTGCCTGGTCGAACTCAGCAGCAGAACACACAGATCCCGGACAGCGGCCGGAAGTTTGTCCCGGAGCACGGTGAGCGGCTGGTCACGAGCGCTGGTGACCAGCACACGCTGTCCCTGGGCAAGGAGCGCGGAGACGAGGTTGGCGATCGTGTGTGTTTTCCCGGTCCCCGGAGGCCCCTGCACCACCACGCCGGTGTCCTGTTCCAGCCGCCGAAGGACATCGCGCTGCTGGGCATTGGTCTTCAGCGGGAAGAGAGGGTCGTCGCCGAGCAGTGGTGCCATCTCGCTTCCGGTCCAGTGGGCCCGCTGGTCCTCGTCGAGTGGCATCACCAGCTGCGCCAGCCCAAGCGGGGCATGTCCTTCCGTGGCCACGCTCGCCGCAATCTGCTCGTAGCAGCGAAGCAGCGCATTGCGGTCCCGAGGGCGCATGATCAGTGCAGGCGCGTAGGTGAGGCGGGCGCTCGGTTCAGGTTCTCGTGGCGGCTTCCACTCCGCACTGAAGGCCACTGGCCTAGTCAGTGCTCGCTCCTGCCACTCCGCCAATTGCTCCAGCACGACCTCGCTCAGCGGGTGAGGTGAGCGCGCCGCGAGATCCTCGGCAACGGCGGTCGACCGCTCGGGCTCCCAACCGTCGTCGCTGTCCAAGAAGTCCCGGTCTTCCACCCGCAGGGAACTCTCCGAAGCCAGACGCACCGACAGTCGCGCGGTGCGACGCTCCACGGATGTCTCCACCCGATGGGTCACCAGATGCCTGTGGACCGCTTCACCATTCGGGTCCGTCCAGGTCAACAGGCCTACGGCCAGAACGAGTTCCCTCTGATCGTCCTGCTGGGCCAGCTGCTGGTGCCACCGGTAGAGGAACTCATACTGGTCGCGTAACGAACGGTCCGCTCGCTCCCGTTCCGCCCAGCGACGCCAACGCGCCAGCCACGGGCCGTACGCGCGAAGCACTTCGGCCGCGTCTTCACGTCGGACGGTACGTTCCTCCCACCATGTACGGCCGTCGGTGTCGCGCTCCTGTTCCTGCCCGGGCCCTTCCTCTGCGAGCGGGGGATCACCGCCGTCTGCGTCCTCGATCCTCTCCGATTTCACCCAGCCTTCCAGAAGATCAGGCAGGGGCGGCGGAGCGGCCTGCGGCACATGGTCCAAGGTGATCAGCAGACCGTCAGGCCGTACGGTCGGCCTGCGGACGCCTTCAGGTAGTTGCGTCAGCCACATGTGCTCGCGCGACCGGTCCCGATCGTCACGCACCTGTTGAGCGCTGTTCTGCACGATTTCGCGCAGAAAGCTCACTAGACCTGTCGTTGACGCGATGACCTCGGGATCTTTCGCATGGCGTCGTGGAGCGTTCACCGTTCTCCCCTCAGCTGGTGACGAACGCTCCAGGATGGGGCGAGCAAGCACGCCGCGCGGCAAGTGCCTCAGGAATGTCTAGTTCCACGCACTGTAATGGCTGGAATGCATAGCGTGGCATTCCTGGGGCGCGCCCAGTGCTGTCGAGCGTGCTCACTCCAGAGCCGCTCAGCGCGCCTCACTGCTGCGTAGTCGCACCGCTCTCCCAGGCCAGCGCGAGAAACCGCTCGATACGGCCGAGGTCCAGCTCAGCGGCGAGCGACACCGCCACGATCGCGTGGTCGACGTTGGCCGCGAGGATCTGCCCCTCGGACCGCTTGGAGGAGGTGGAGCGTACGAAGGCGGTACGGCGCGGCAGATACGTCCGTACGTAGCGGGGGTTGCCGCCGGGTTCGACGACGGCCCAGTCACCGGTGCACACGACCCGCAGCGGATCGTGCGGGGTGACGAACGCGGTGTCCGCGCGCAGCGTCCCGTCGGCGGTGACGACGTCGCACTGCCCGCGGTCGACCCGGACCACACGTCCGGGCAGGAGCCCTTCGGATTCGTAGGGGGCGAACGCGTCCGCCCATGCCTCGTCCCAGCCGTAGGGAGCGAGAGCGGAGAAAACAGAACTGGAAGTCAAGGGTGACCCTTCAAAGGGTGGCCCCGGCGAAAGGAAATGAGGTCAGCCGACGGCCACGGAGGTGGACTTGATGAACTGGATGCGGGCAGCGCCCATCGCAAAGACAGCCATCGGTCGACACCTCCGTCCCTTCGTCGCTCACTCGCTCGTACCGGGACCACCGTAGGGAGTCACGCTCGCGCGTGCCACCGAATATTCGGGGCTCCTAGGCGACCGTGTAGCTGATGATCAGGAAGGCCTCCGTCACCTCGTCCACCGCCAGGGACCTGAAGTCCGTCGCCCCGGCGCGGCGCAGTCTCAGTGTCCAGGTGTCGTCCAGGTCGGCCTCCGTGCCGGTCAGGTCGCGGGTGCCGCGGTGCAGTCCCTCGAACATGGGGTCGGGGCCGATCGGGAGAAGGTCCTCCGGCTCCGTGCCCAGGGGCGAGAGCTGGGCCTCGTATCTGCGGGCCGGGTCCGCGGGGTGGACGACGATCTCGACGCCCCGGGCCTTGTGCGAGGTGAACCCGCGGGTGAAAAAGGGCAGTCGGGCGGTGAGGTCACCGAGGTCCAGCCGCTGGTCGTCGCCCGTGCCGGAGGGGCGCAGGAAGCGGTACCAGGCGTCCGGGAACTCGCGCCGCAGGTCGAGCACCCGGTACAGACCGCGCCGGGACTCGGCGAGGGCGGTCTCGCCCAGGCCCCGGCGCAGTTCGGTGGCCGCCTGGGTGCGCAGCACGGCGCCGCCCTCCCGCGCGGTGTACCGCAGATGCAGGACGACGTCTGAGATGGACGCGAAGTCGAACTGCGGCAGGTCCTTGCCGAGCCGCAGGTGCCAGGAGCTGACGGCGCCCGCGCCCTCGAAGGGCAGGTACCGCTCGTCGCGGAAGCTCAGTTCGAACAGGCCCTGGTCCTCCTGGGCGGTACTGGTGGCGATCAACTGGACCGCGCCGATCTCGTCGCGGAAGCGGGGGTCCTCCCCCGCGGTGTCCCGGGCGTACTTCCCCGCCAGCAGGGTGGCGTCCTTGCGCAGCCGGTTGCCGGTGAGGGTCAGGGTGCAGGCGACGGTGGTGGCGGGGCCGGTGACGCACGGGACGGTCAGGCCGACCGTCTTCAGGCGCCGGAAGTAGTGGCCGGGGTAGTCCAGGTCGAAGGCGGACTCGGGGATGTCGACGAAGCACTCGCCGTTCTGCCGCAGCCGCAGCAGGGCGACCGGGTCGAGCTGTGCCAGCGAGACGTGCTTGGTGAGTTCGTACTCGCGGCGGTTCTGTTCCTGGTACGCCGTCTCCAGGCGGCGCAGGTCGTGGGCGAGCCGTTCGCCGGACAGCAGGCCCTTGCGCAGGCTGTCCCAGGAGCCGAAGCGGATGTAGTCGGAGGCGGCGAGGCCGAGTTCGTAGCGGAAGCAGCGTTCGGCGCGGCGGGCCATGTCGTGGGCGAGCCGGTAGCTCTGGAAGTGCAGCGCGGACAGCTGGGTGACCGTCCAGTCGTGCAGTTCCCGGTTGGTGAACTTGGTGCGCAGGAACTCGTCCTCGCCGGCCGCGTGCTCGATCCGCTTGTCGTGTTCGACGAGTTCGTTCTCGGCGATGCGGACGCGGACCCTCGCGGCGGCGATCTGCCGGTCCGCCTGGACGATCTCCTGCTCGGCGAGGTCGAGCTGCAACTTCCAGTCCTGGGCCCGGCGTTCGTAGGAGCCGATGGTGTTGGTCATGCCGGCGCCCATCTGCGCGATGCCGGACAGGCCCTTGAGGGCGTCGGCGGTCTTGCCGAGGGCGTCGCTGGCCTGTTTGCCGCTGACGCTGAGCGTCACGTGCGGGGAGCCGCCGAAGCCGGAGGCACCGGCGGTGATGTTGGGGATGAGGGACATCGGCGAGGCGAGGAGGTTGAGGACGGTGCCCGCGGTCTCCAGGCCCATCGCGCCGATGGTGAGGCCGAGCCAGGCCTTCTCCCAGCCGTTCCAGCCGTCGGCCAGCAGGCCCTTGTAGTGGTCGCGGCGCTTGACGGCGACCTTCTGGGCCTCCTCCAGGCTCTCCCTGGTACGGCTCTCCTCCTCGATCCGGGCCAGCCGCACCAACCGGACCTGGTTCAGGACCTGTTGTTCGTGGGTGGAGCGCAACTGGGCCATGG
>NZ_JBEYVC010000130.1:0-28808 GCF_040643855.1 Streptomyces sp. NPDC047072
AAACGCTCGACTGGGAAACCCCAGCCGAGCGCCTCGCTAAGCTCCTCGCAACAGCCGCATGATCAGCGGTGTTGCCACGAACCCTTGAATTCGCCTAACTCCGGGGCCTTGTTCGGACGTTGTCGTACGGGTCATGCCGCGCCCTCCGCCAGGCGGTGGAAGGCGCGGGTGGTGCCCGGGTGTGCGAGCTCGTCCAGCAGGTGGCGCCAGTCGGGGTCGCCGGCGAAGGGGTGGGCCAGGTCCCAGGCGGTGAGGAGCGGGGCGAGTTCCGTCTCGCGGGAGGCGACGGCCACGGTGGTGCTCGTCGAGGGGGTCAGCAGCGTGGTCATGGCGGCTTCCTTCCGGAGAGGGGCGGTGGGCTCCGCCGTCGGGCCCGGTGTTCCGTTGCTTCTACGATCCCGCCGTCGACGTTCCGGCGACATGGAGCCGCCCACCCGATCCGGGGTGCAACTGGCCCCACCCCCAAGGGGAGTTCTCCCCCCCCGGCCCTACAGCTTCGGCAGGCGTTCCCAACGGCGAGGCGCGCGGCGGTGGTCGAGCCAGAAGACGTATCCGCGCAGGTATCCCTCCAGGCCGCCGTCGTCGATGTAGGCGGCGAAGTCCCGGTGGCCGCGGGCCGCGTCCAGGTAGTGGTCCCGGTAGCGGTCGGCCGCGTTGTCGCCCCAGTCGGGGTGGGTGTCCGCGCTCCAGTCGGCGGCCGTGGCCAGGGCCCACTCGCGCACCCGTCCCCGGTCGCGCCACCACTCCCGTACGGTTTCGGGGGTCCAGTGCTCGTCGCCGTCCCAGCCGTAGCCGCCGTACGGCTCCATGGACGCGGCCGAGACCAGGTCGGCGGTCTCCGCCTCCGTCACCGGCTGGCGGTGGACGAACTCCGCGCCGAATCCGCCGCCCAGATCGTCGTCGTAGCAGATGTGGCGTGGGGCGTCGGTGCGGCCCAGCATCATCGAGTCGGTGGTGGCGCCGTAGAAGGGGCCGGGGACGTTGCGCCAGTTGCGTTCGGACCACGTGCCGGTGAAGACGTCGGGGCGGGGGAGCAGGCGGCGGGCCGTGGGGAGGGGGTCCCAGTGTCCGCGCACGGCAGCTCCTTCCGGGGGCGGCGGGCCGGGTACGGCAGCCCGTTGCGGCCGTCGGCTGCGATTCCGTTGCGGCCGCTCGCTGCGACCGTACGTCAGCACGCGGCGCCGACGGCGGCCCGGGTGAGCGCCGGGCGGGGCAGGGGGAGGGAGAGCTCGGGGCGGCGGGGCCCCCGGTTGCCCGCGAAGACGAAGAGCCGCAGGACCAGGAAGCGGCCGATGCCGGCCAGGCCGGACGCGCTGAGGTAGACCACCTGTTCGGTGAGCATGCTCGGGGTGGCCTGGACCGCGTGCAGGAGGAACATCGCGGCGGTGGTGACGAGGTAGGCCGCGACCGCCGAGCCGGAGGACTGGAAGTGCTCCCGCCAGCCGGGGCGGCGGCCGGTGCCGAAGGTGAACAGGGCGTGCAGCTCGGTGCAGAGCAGTGTCGAGGCCACGGTGATCAGCGCGTTCGCGAGCGCCCACGGCATCGTCGTGGCCACCAGTGGGACGGCCAGGCTGGAGAGGACGCCGATGCCGCCGCCGCAGACGACGAAGCGTATGAAGGAGGCGAGGGCGCCGGGGCGGGAGTTGCTTGCCGCCGGGTGAGTCTCGGAGACCGAGGGCGTCGCGGAGACCGGGGTCGTCTTGGAGGCCGGGTGCGGCTCGGACGCCGGGTGCGGTGCGGGCAGCGAGTGCGGGTCGGACGCCGGTCGGGTCTCGCGCGGCTGCGGCTGCTGCGTCGACGAGAGCTTCGCATTCGACGAGAGCTGCGGCTTCATGGCGTTCCCTCCGGGGGCGGGGCTCGGATCTCCGGGTCGGCCGTGGTGGCCGGTTCGGCTGAGATCAACGATGCCGTCGGCGGGCCGCGGGAACGATGGAGTGCCCTCCCGAAACGGGGGTGGGGCTGGCTCCACCACGGGAGGGGGGAGAGCTAGTCCGACGTGCCCTTTTCCGAGCCCCGCGCCGTGCCTTTCGGCGTGCCCTTCGCCGTGCCCTTCACCGTGCCCTTCGGCCTGCTCTTGTCCTGCGTCCGGAGTTCCTCGATGTAGTCGAGCGCGAGGGTCGTCGTACGGCTGAACCAGTCGTGGAGTACGGCGATCTCGTCCGCGGAGTAGGAGGCGAAGACCTCGTTCAGACGGTCGTAGTACGGCTGGTACAGGGCGACGACACGCGTGACCGCGTCCGGCCGGGCGGCCACGCGGACCCGGCGGCGGTCGGTGGGGTCGGGGACCCGGGTGACGTAGCCGGCGCGTTCGAGGCGGTTGAGGATGCCGGTGACCGCGCCGGTCGTGACATGGGCGTGCTCGGCGAGGTCGCCCGCGGTGAGGAGGTTCTCGCCGGCCTTCAGGACGCAGGCGAAGGAGAGGAGGTCGGTGACGTTCACTCCCAGCCGCTGGGCCATCTCCTGTTGGCCGAGGTGGGCGGTGGCGATGAAGAAGTCCATCGCCTCCAGGGCCTGGGCCTCGGTGGCGGAGGGGCGGGGCTCGGCGTGCATCGGATTCCTGATTCCCTTAGAGCGTGAGAGGTTTTTGTTCTAAACTTCTTAGGGCGTGAGAGAACTGGTGGAGGAGGACCTGTGAGTGCACACCAGTATGACGAGGGGCACACGGTCGCGGGGTGGACCGGATTCGGCATCGCGACGCTGGGGAGTGCGGTTCTGGGGTTGGGGGTGTGCCTGGTGTCCGGCCCGTTGATCGCCGGCGGCCTCGCGATCGTCGTGGTGAGCGTTCTCGTCACCTGGGCCCTGCATCTGTCGGGCTGGGGCAAGCCGCCGGGGCGCCGGCCGCGTGCGGAGTGGGGGATGCGGGTGCGGGACTCGGGGGCGCGGGCGGGGCATCCGGGGTGTGTGGGGTGCCGGTTGGCGGGGCGGGGGGAGAAGGGGGCCGCTGCGTCGGTGGTTGTGCCGGGGCGTCCGGAGACGGTCACGGTGGAATCTGGGAGCTGAGGAACGAGGGGGTGGGCGGGGGCGTCGGCCGGGTGGCGCGTGCGGTGTGCGGTGCGTCTGGGGTACGGCGCCTGGTGCCCCGGAGCGGACCCTGGTGCCCCGAAGCGGACTCCGGCGCCCGGGAGCGGACCCGGTGGGCTGAGCTGACAGGCGCCGCTGCCACCTTTCGGTACCGCCTCACCTCAGCACCGTCGCCACCTCTCGGCGCCGCCCCCCTCTGCACCGCCGCTACCTCAACCTCCCCGGTCCACCCGAGCCTCGCTCCCCTCCCATTTTCCCAGCTCACCCCCACTGTCAGTGCCCCCGTCTACTCTCGTGAGCGATGGCACAGGCGTGGAGATGCTCGGGGCTGGGCTGGTCGGCGGACGGTCCCGTGCTGCGGTGGGACGGCGGGCGGCGCTCGGCGCTGACCTGGGGGAAGAGGGTGGCCTTCGCGGTCGCGGAAGGGGGTGTGCGGACATGCGTGGGAGCGCGGGGACACCCGTGTCCGGCACGTACGGCGGTGTCGGCGCGGAGTACGGGCACGCGGTGCGAGGAGTGCGGTCGGTTGGACCGCTCGCACTCGGTCGCCGCGGACACGTTCGTCGACGATCCGCGGCCGTACCGGGTATATCTGGCGTGGTTCGGCCCCGGCATGGTGAAGGTCGGCATCACCGCTGAGCAGCGTGGGTCCCGGCGGCTGCTGGAGCAGGGCGCCGTCTGCTTCAGCTGGCTCGGCACGGGTCCGCTCATGGCCGCGCGCCGTACGGAGGAGCTGCTGCGGGCCGCGCTCTCGGTGCCGGACCGCATTCCCTACGGGGAGAAACGGGCCGTACGGTCGTCCCTGCCGGCGTCGGCGGCGGAGCGGTTCGCGGAGATCGCCGAACTGCACGGGCGGGCCGTGGCGTTGAGCGGCTGGCCGGAGTCGCTGGAGCGTGCGCCGTACGGTCCGGTGGACCATGTCGAGACCTTCGGCCTCACGGGGCTGGCGCCGGCCGCCGGTGAGGTGGGCGAACTCGTCGCGGGCGGGACGCTGGGCGGCACTCTCGTCGCGGCCGCCGGACCCGACCTGCACCTGGAGACGCCGGACAAGGGGGTCGTCGTACTGGACACCCGGGTGATGACGGGCTGGGACCTGCTGCCGACCGACGCGACCGCGATCTCCGTGCCCATCCGGGAACACAGGAGGAGACCGACCGTCCAGGACGGGTTGTTCTGAGGGGTTCTGACGGGGCGACAACTTTTTTGTCGGTAGGGCGGGTTCCCGGGCCAGGAGATACGGGCCTTTGCCCGTGAAGCCCGACCCCGGCGAGGAGACGCACAGTGATCACCATTTACGTGGGAGTGGACGACGCGGGAGATCTGCGTGAGTTGGCCGCCTCGACAGCGAGGCACCTGGAGGAGGAGCTGGCCGATCCGCGTGGCAACGGACGGATCCGTCCGCCCGCTCCGCTTCCTCCGGTCGATCCGTCGATGGGGCCGGAGGCCCTCGTGCTGCGGATGATCGAGCGGATCCAGGACACCCGGGAGCGGCTCGAGGAGGAGAACGTCTACCTCCGCTCGATGTGCCCCGACTGCCCTGTAGAGGCGGACGCGCGGTGCCCGCGGTGGAAGGGAAGCCCTCGCGACGACGCGGCGGACGTCGCGCACTCGTCGGTGAACCTCATTTCCGAGGCGCTGCTCATGCTCGCCCGTGCCTGCGGGTCGCGCCGGATCTCTCTCGCCCCGCTCACCCGCGAAGCCCTGCTGGCCGCCCTGACCGCGCGGAACGCCGCGATCGAGGGTGACCGGGAGGCGGTCGACGAGTTCAGTCGGGTCTGGCTCGGCGTCAACCGGCCGGAGAGATGGCGTGAGGCGGTGGAGATGGCCCTGCTGGGTGAGTGGGTGGAGCATCTCGGCAGGGGGGTGTTTCGTGACGCGGCTGTGGTGGACCTCCTGAAACGGCACACGCAGATCGAACACCGTCATCTGCAACCGCTCTGGGAACGCAAAGTGCTGGGCAGACGGACCGTGTTGCTCAGTCGGCCGGTCGGCGACGACCTGACCGTGCGGGACCTGCTCGTCGAGTGGCGGACGCCGGAGACCGAGGTGTTGTCCACCGAGCACGAGAGCCGGGTCGCCGCGGTGCTGCGCGGGCTCACGCCCGACGAGGCGGGCGTGGCGGTCAGATGGGCGGGCACACCGGACCTCAGCTGGCGCGAGGCGGCGCTCGCCGAGCGGCTCCCTGAGACGCTGGGCGAACGGGTCCGACGCAAGGTGAAGCGCCTCGGTGCGCAGCACACGGCCCGTGCGGCCGGGGCCGCGGCCCGTGCGGCATGAACGGCCGGGGGAGGGACCGGAGCGGCGTGACGGGCAAGGGGAGAGACAGGCGGGGCATGACCGGTCGGCGGGTTGACCGGTGCTGCTCGGGGCACGTCGCCCGGGGTGTCGTGGTGAGCGTGGGTGGTGGGCCGTCGTTCACCGCTCTCGCCGGTACGGGAACGGCCGTCGTCGCCCTCGTCGGCGGGGCCGTTCCTCCTGGCTCCGTGTGGCCGTCCGTGGTCCTGTGGCTGGGCGCCATGGCCTATGACCTGGGTGTCCGAGCCCTGCGCGACGCCTCCGACAGACCTGTCCGGGAGCGAGGGCGGTCGTAGGGACGGGCCCAGGGCCGGTCGCGAGGTCGGTCGTCATGCCAAGAGCCGGGCCCTTCCCGAACCTGTCCTGGACCCCTGCCGAACCTACCGAGCCCCACCCGTCCCCGTCGGCGAACACCCTGTGCAGCGTCCCCGCCGTACAGTCCTCCCGGACGGAATGACCGACCACCGTGCCGGACCGCACGTTTTCCCAGCTCAGCGCCCCGTCCGCCCCGCCGAACAAGGAATTGCCCAGGACTCGCCTGAGAGTCACCTGTGTGTTTCTCAGGAAAATCACAGATTGCCGAAAGGGTGTTCTCAGGGGACCCCGACATGGTGTTCACCATGACCACGACCTCGCCCCAGGGGCGCACCGAACTGCTGAGGCCGGACGGGAGCCCCGTCCGAGTGCTTGTGGTGGACGACGAGCTGTCGATCACCGAACTGC
Organism: Streptomyces sp. NPDC047072; assembly: GCF_040643855.1. Classification (NCBI taxonomy): domain Bacteria; kingdom Bacillati; phylum Actinomycetota; class Actinomycetes; order Kitasatosporales; family Streptomycetaceae; genus Streptomyces; species Streptomyces sp. NPDC047072. The sequence goes on from NZ_JBEYVC010000130.1 coordinate 6,040, forward strand.
TGTCCATGGCCCTGCGCTATGAGGGATGGCAGATCCGTAGCGCGGGAGACGGCCAGGGCGCCGTCCAGACCGCGCGTGAGTTCCGGCCCGACGCCGTCGTACTGGACATGATGCTGCCCGACATGGACGGGCTGACCGTCCTGGGGCGGCTGCGGCGTGAGCTGCCGGACGTGCCCGTGCTGTTCCTGACGGCCAAGGACGCCGTCGAGGACCGTATCGCCGGGCTCACCGCCGGTGGGGACGACTACGTCACCAAGCCGTTCAGCCTCGAAGAGGTCGTCGCGCGACTGCGTGGGCTGATCCGGCGGTCCGGCGCGGCCGACCGGCGCTCCGACTCCGTGCTGGTCGTGGGCGACCTGACCCTCGACGAGGACAGCCACGAGGTCTCGCGGGCCGGCGAGGGCATCCACCTCACCGCGACCGAGTTCGAACTGCTGCGCTTCCTCATGCGTAATCCCCGTCGAGTGCTGAGCAAGGCGCAGATACTCGACCGGGTGTGGTCGTACGACTTCGGCGGCCAGGCCAACGTCGTCGAGCTGTACATCTCGTATCTGCGCCGCAAGATCGACGCGGGACGTGAGCCGATGATCCACACACGCAGGGGTGCCGGTTACCTGATCAAGCCCGCCGCCTCATGAGCGGGCGACGACGGCCGCGGGCGCTGAAGCGGGCAGGGCGGGCGGGCAAGCCGCGCACGCTGCGGACGCGGCTCGTCGTCGCTTCCGTGGTGTTGATCGCGGTGGTCTGCGCGGTGATCGGCACGGTGACGACCCTCGCCCTGAAGTCCCACCTGTACCAGCAGCTCGACGGCAAGGTGAAGGACGTCGCGATGCGCGCCGTCGGCGGCCGGATGGACGGCAAGGAGCCGCCGGTCGGGGGACAGGACCCGAGCACCTCCCAGTCCACGAGCAACCCCGCCGAGGCGGATGCCACGACCACGGCGAGCCAGAAGGCCGCGAAGTTCGTCCAGCAGCCCCCGACGCAGCCCAAGACGATCGCCGCGTACGTGAAGGACGGCAAGATCGCCAGTTCGGCGATCGCGGTGCAGCAGGCCGACAGCAACGGCGTCTTCCAGAAGATGAGCGCGGGCACCCTCAACGCGGCGCAGCAGGCGGCCGTCGCCGCCGTCGCGAAGGACTCCCAGCCGCACACCGTGGACATCCCGGGGCTCGGGGAGTACCGCGTGCAGTACGTCACGAACCAGGGCACCGGCGACGCGTACTACGTGGCTCTGCCGACCTCCGAGGTCAACAGCACGATCAACACCCTGATCCTCGTCGAGGTAAGCGTCACCGCCGCCGGCCTAGGCGCCGCCGTCATCGCCGGATACGTCCTCGTCGGCCTCGCCACCCGCCCCCTCCGCAAGGTCGCCAACACCGCCACCCGGGTCTCCGAACTCCCGCTCCACACCGGCGAGGTGAACCTCAGTGAGCGGGTGCCGGAGTCGGAGTGTGATCCGCATACCGAGGTCGGCCAGGTCGGGTCCGCGCTGAACCGGATGCTCGACCATGTGCACGGCGCGCTGCACGCCCGGCAGCAGAGCGAGATGCGGGTACGGCAGTTCGTCGCCGACGCCAGTCACGAGCTGAGGACCCCGCTCTCCTCCATCCGCGGGTACGCCGAGCTGACCCGGCGCGGCAGAGAGGAGATCGGCCCCGACACCCGGCACGCCCTCGGCCGTATCGAGTCCGAGGCGGGCCGTATGACGCTGCTCGTCGAGGACCTGCTGCTGCTCGCGCGCCTGGACGCCGGACGGCCCCTCCAGTTCGACCAGACCGATCTGATCCCGCTGGTCGTGGACACCATCAGCGACACCCGCGCGGCCGGCATGGACCACAACTGGCGCCTGGACCTGCCCGACGAACCCGCCGCCGTCTCCGGTGACGCGGCCCGTCTCCAGCAGGTCCTCATCAACCTGCTCGGCAACGCCCGCAAGCACACCCCACCGGGGACGACCGTCACCGCACGGGTGCAGCGGCGCGGCCCCTGGATGTGCGTGGACGTCGAGGACAACGGCCCCGGCATCCCGCAGGACCTGCTGCCGCACGTCTTCGAGCGGTTCGCGCGCGGCGACTCCTCGCGCTCCCGTGCCTCGGGATCGACGGGCCTGGGCCTCGCCATCGTGCAGGCCGTGGCGACCGCGCACGGCGGTGCCGTGACCGTGGACAGCGTGCCGGGGCGGACCGTGTTTACCCTGCATTTGCCCGCTCTTGGCCCCGCGACGCCCCGTCCGGCGCCGGAAACGAATTGGCAATCGCACTCACAGGCACAGCACAGCGCCGCCATATGGGTGCAACAGGGCGCTTGACCAGAGTCGTTGTCATGCGAACCGACTCTTCTCCCGGCACCCTGCCGGCGCGGGAGCACCTCCCGGCCGGCGACGCCGGTACGCCTGTCCTGGACGTAGTGATCCCCGTCTACAACGAGGAGAAGGACCTCCAGCCGTGTGTGCTGAGACTGCACGACCACCTCAAGCGCACGTTCCCGTACGCGTTCCGCATCACCATCGCGGACAACGCGTCGACCGACACCACTCCCCTGGTGTCGCAGCGGCTGGAGGCGGAGATCCCGGAGGTCAAGGCCTTCCGGCTGGAGCAGAAGGGCCGCGGCCGGGCGCTGCGGACCGTCTGGTCCGCCTCGGACGCCCCGATCCTCGCGTACATGGACGTGGACCTGTCCACCGACCTCAACGCCCTGCTCCCGCTGGTGGCCCCGCTCATCTCGGGCCACTCCGACCTGGCGATCGGCTCCCGGCTCGCCCGTAGCTCCCGGGTGGTGCGCGGCCCCAAGCGCGAGTTCATCTCCCGCGCCTACAACCTGATCCTGCGCGGCTCGCTCCAGGCCCGCTTCTCCGACGCACAGTGCGGCTTCAAGGCCATCCGGCGCGACGTGGCGCAGGTCCTGCTGCCGCTGGTCGAGGACACCGGCTGGTTCTTCGACACGGAGATGCTGGTCCTCGCCGAGCGCGCGGGACTCCGTATCCACGAAGTGCCCGTCGACTGGGTCGACGACCCGGACTCCACCGTCCACATCGTCAAGACGGCGACCGACGACCTGAAGGGGGTGTGGCGCGTGGGCAAGGCCCTCGCCACCGGCGCGCTGCCGCTGGACCGGATCGCCCGCCCGTTCGGCGACGACCCGCGCGACCGCGACGTCCAGGACGTACCGAAGGGGCTGGCCCGCCAGCTCGTCGGGTTCTGTGTCGTGGGCGGTCTGTCGACCCTCTTCTACCTCCTTCTCTACAGCGGCTTCAGGCAGTTCAGCGGCTCGCAGATCGCCAACGCGCTCGCGCTGCTGGTCTCGGCGGTCGCCAACACCGCCGCCAACCGGCGTCTGACCTTCGGGGTCCGCGGCCGCGGCGGTGCCGTCCGGCACCAGGCGCAGGGCCTGGTCGTCTTCGGCATCGGGCTCGCGCTGACCAGTGGCTCGCTGGCCGCCCTGAACGCGGCCACCAGCGACCCGGCGCACTCCACCGAGCTGGCGGTCCTGATCGCCGCCAACCTCGCCGCGACCGTCCTGCGCTTCCTGCTCTTCCGGGCCTGGGTGTTCCCGGACCGCCGCGAGGACCAGCCCGCCTCGACGGTGGTGGCCCAGCACAACCCGGCGATGGCGGCCCAGCCCAACCCGGCCTCCGCCACCTACTCCACGCACCCCCAGCAGCTCCCCGCGCTCCCGCAGCGCCCCACGGCCCAGCCGTACGGCACGACGACGCCGTACACCCCGCAGTCCCCGTACGACACCACCCAGTTCCGCGCCGGTGAAGCCGCGGAGCAGCGCTCCTGGAAGGACGCCACCCTGCATCTGCAGCCGGTGCGCCCGACCGACACCGACCCGAGGAACTCCTGATGAGCACGCAGACCGACCACCCCACGGCGTGGGGGCCACCGGCCGAGAGCTACGGCGATACGGCCGTGCAGGAGCCCCTCGCTCCGCCGGCCGCCCCCGAGTCCGGTGAGCCCCAGCAGCCCTTCGTCCGCAGACTGTGGCGCGGCCGCCCCGAGGACCCCCGCTGGGTGCGCCCCGCGTTCTGGGCCCTGCTGGCGGCCACCGCGGCGCTCTACTTCTACAACCTGAGCGCCTCCGGCTACGCCAACTCCTTCTACTCCGCGGCCGTCCAGGCGGGCACCAAGAGCTGGAAGGCGATGTTCTTCGGCTCGCTGGACGCGGGCAACGCGATCACCGTCGACAAGCCCTCGGCGTTCCTGTGGCCGATGGAGATCGCGGCCCGGATCTTCGGCCTGAACTCCTGGACGATCCTGGGCCCCGAGGTCCTGATGGGCGTCGGCACGGTCGCCGTCGTCTACGCCTCCGTGCGCCGTCGCTTCAGCCCCGCGGCCGGTCTGATCGCGGGCGCCGTGCTCGCGCTCACCCCCGTCGCGGCGCTGATGTTCCGGTTCAACAACCCGGACGCGATGCTCGCCCTGCTCCTCTCGCTGGCCTGCTACTTCGTGGTCCGCGCCGTCGAGGACGGCCGGACGAAGTGGCTGGTGTGGGCCGGCGTCGCGATCGGCTTCGCCTTCCTCGCCAAGACCCTCCAGGCCTTCCTGATCCTGCCGTCGCTGGCGATCGTGTACGCGGTCGTCGCGCCGGTGAGCCTGAGGAAGCGCTTCGGTCAACTGGCCGCGGCGGCGGGCGCGATGATCGTGGCCGGCGGCTGGTGGGTCGCGATCGTCGAACTGTGGCCCGCGTCCTCCCGCCCCTACATCGGCGGCTCGCAGAACAACAGCTTCCTGGAGCTGACCTTCGGCTACAACGGCCTCGGCCGCATCAACGGCGAGGAGACCGGCTCGGTCGGTCCCGGCGGCGGCACCGCCAGCGCCTGGGGCGAGACCGGCTGGAACCGGATGTTCAACTCCGAGATCGGCGCGCAGATCTCCTGGCTGCTGCCGGCCGCGCTGATCCTGCTGGTCGCGGGCCTGGTGGCGACCCGCAAGCTCAAGCGGACGTCGGTGACCCGCGGTTCGTTCCTCGTCTGGGGCGGCTCACTGCTGATCACTCTGGTCGTCTTCAGCTACATGGCGGGCATCTTCCACCAGTACTACACGATCGCCCTCGCCCCCTATATCGCCGCCGTGGTCGGCATGGGCGCCGGGATCCTGTGGGAGAAGCGGTCCGAGATGTGGGCCTCGCTGACCCTCGCGGCCTCCCTCGTCGCGGCGGCGGGCTGGGGTTACGTCCTGCTCAACCGCACCCCCGACTACCTGCCCTGGCTGAAGTGGCTGGTCCTGGTCGGCGGCCTGGTCGCCGCGCTCGGCCTGATCTTCGTGGCCAAGCTCGGCCGGCAGCTCGCGCTCGGCGCGGCGGCCGTCGGTATCGTGGCCGCGCTGGCCGGTCCGACCGCGTACACGCTGAGCACGGTGGACTCCGCGCACACCGGCTCCATCCCGACGGCGGGTCCGGCGGGCGCGGGCATGGGCGGTGGCCCGGGCGGCGGCGGTGGCCGCGGCGGCTTCGGCGGCGGCAACGGCGGTGGTCCGGGCGGCCAGAGCCAGCAGAACGGCAACGGCAACACCCAGGGCCAGAACCAGCAGGGCAACGGCATGCCGGGCGGCGGCACCTCCAACGGAACCGGCGGCACCGGCGGCTTCGGCGGTGGGATGCCGGGCCAGAACGGCAACAGCAACGGCACCACCCAGAACCAGCAGGGCGGCCCGCAGATGGGCGGCGGCACCGGTGACGGCGGCGGCATGGGCGGCGGAGGCGGTGTCGGCGGCCTCCTCAACGGCGCGTCCGTCACCTCCGAGGCCAAGAAGCTGCTGGAGACGGACTCCGACAAGTACACCTGGGTCGCGGCGGCCATCGGCGCCCAGAACGCGGCGAGCTACCAGCTGGCCACCGACGAGTCCGTGATGGCGATCGGCGGCTTCAACGGCACCGACCCGTCCCCGACGCTGGCCCAGTTCAAGGAGTACGTGGCGGACGGCAAGATCCACTACTTCATCTCCAGCGGCTCCGGCGGCGGCATGGGCGGCAGCAGCAGCGGTACGTCGTCCCAGATCACCAGCTGGGTCGAGGCCAACTTCAAGAAGGTGACGGTCGGTTCGGCCACCTTCTACGACCTCACCCAGAAGGCGAGCAGCTGACCGGAAGGACCTGTGCTGTACACCGTATAACTTCGGTTATACGGTGTACAGCATGCCCGTTTCCTCAGGTCATCCCCGACGCTGGCTGATCCTCGGTGTCATCTGCCTCGCGCAGCTCACCGTGCTGCTCGACAACACCGTCCTGAACGTGGCGATCCCCTCCCTCACCGAGGAGCTGGGCGCCGCCACCTCCGACATCCAGTGGATGATCAACGCGTACTCGCTGGTCCAGTCGGGCCTGCTGCTCACCGCGGGCAGCGCGGCCGACCGGTACGGCCGCAAGAAGCTGCTGATCGCGGGCCTGGTCCTGTTCGGGGTGGGGTCGCTGACCGCCGGACTCGCGGGCAGCACAGGGCAGTTGATCGCCGCCCGGGCCGGAATGGGAGTGGGCGCCGCGCTGCTGCTGACCACCACCCTGGCCGTGGCGATGCAGATCTTCCCGCCCGAGGAGCAGCCCAGGGCGATCGGCATCTGGGCGGCGGTGAACGCGCTGGGGTTCGCGGCGGGTCCGCTGATCGGCGGGTTCATGCTGAACCACTTCTGGTGGGGCGCGATCTTCCTGATCAACCTGCCCGTGGTGGTGCTCGCCGTGGTGGCCGTCGTCGCTCTGGTCCCCGAGTCGAAGAGCCCGCGCGGCGACCGCCCCGACCTCCTCGGTGCCCTGCTCTCCACGGTCGGTATGGCCTCGCTGGTGTTCGCGATCATCTCCGGTCCGGAGCACGGGTGGCTGTCGGGCCGGGTCCTGCTGACGGCGTCGGTCGCGGTGGTGGTGCTGGGGGCGTTCGCGTACTGGGAGAGCAGGGTGCCGTACCCCATGCTCGACCTGCACTTCTTCAGGGACCGCCGGTTCACGGGAGCGGTGACGGGTGCGGTGCTCATCACCTTCGGCATGGGCGGCGCGCTGTTCCTGCTGACGCAGCACCTTCAACTCGTTCTGGGATACGGCCCGTTGGAGGCCGGTCTCCGTACGGCGCCGCTGGCTCTGACCGTCGTGGTGCTCAACTTCTCGGGGGTGTCGGCGAAGTGGGCGGAGCGGCTGGGGACGCCGGGGTCGATCGCGCTGGGGATGGTGTTCATGGCGTCCGGTCTGGTGTCCGTCGCCGTGCTGGACTCCGGGGGGTATGCGGGGACGTTCCTGGGGCTGGTGCTGATCGGGGTGGGGTGCGCGATCGCCAACCCCGCGATGGCGCACGCGATCATGAGTTCCATACCGCCGGAGAAGGCGGGGGTGGGGGCGGGGATCAACGGGACGCTTGCGGAGTTCGGGACGGGGTTGGGGGTGGCCGTGTTGGGGGCGGTGCTGAGTTCTCGGGCGGCCGTTGATGGGTTGGAATCGGGGTTGGAGGCTGGGCAGTTGGTGGGGGCGGTGGCTGTGTTGGCGGGTGGGGTTGTGGCTGCGGGGTTGTTGCGTAGGGCGGGGCGGGGAGAAGTCGCCTAGGAACTCGGGGGCTTGTGGATCGTGGGCGACTGCGGGCCGATTGTGGCTGGTCGCGCCCACGCGGCGGAGCCGCATATCAGATACAGTCCCGCGCCCCTAGGGTGCTTATGCTGGCCGGCGTTTGAAAGTTCAGGAAGGTGCGCCATGGCTAACGCGGGAGACGGTCGGACCAGTGTCTGGCTCGATGGCAAGGTGCGCCGGAGTGGCCGTAGCGGACAGCCGTCGGGATTGGACCGTGAACGGATCACCTCCGCCACCGTCCGCCTCCTCGACCTCGACGGGCTGGCGAAGTTCTCGATGCGCCGTCTGGCCGCCGAGCTGAACGTCACCGCGATGTCGGTCTACTGGTACGTCGAGACCAAGGACGACCTCCTCGAACTCGCCCTGGACGCGGCCTTCGGGGAGCTGGAGCTGCCCGATCCGGCGGCCGACGAGGACTGGCGGGACCAACTGCGCACGGTGGCCCGGGAGTACCGCGCCCTGCTGGTCCGCCACCCCTGGGTCTCCCCGCTGGCCGGCACCTTCCTCAACATCGGCCCGCGCGCGCTCGCCTTCTCCCGCGTCATCCAGCAGGTCGCCCGCAAGACCGGCCTCCCGCCCCACGGCCTCACCGGCGCGATCTCGGCGGTCTTCCAGTTCGTCTACGGCTTCGGCACGATCGAGGGCCACTTCGCGGCCCGCGCCACGAAGGCTGGCATGACCCAGGAGGCGTATTTCCGCCACGCGATGACCGCGGTCACCCAATCCCCGCAAGCAGCCGACCTGGTCAAGGAGAACAGGGAGATCATGGAGGCGAGGGGCGGCGACACGGTGGAAGAGATGAGAGACAGGGACTTCACGTTCGCCCTGGATCTGTTGATCAAGGGAATCGAGGCAATGGCTCAACCCACCTAGCTGCAGCCCACCCAGGGGCGCGGGGAACTGCGCGACCAGCCACAACGACCCGCAGTGGACGGCGAAGGGGGCCCGTGGGGATTCGACGGCTGTATGGGGGCGTCGGGGTGGCGGTGGCGCTGCTTCTCGCGGTATCCGCTGCCATGCTTGTGGGCAGGTCGTGGGCTGCCTGTGACGTGGGAGTGAACAACGCGGCCAACAGCGGTTTCCTGCTCTGGCTGTTCATCCCGGGTCTCTGGACGGTCCTGCTGCTGGTCTGGGTAGCGGTGGGCGCCCTTCTCGGAAACCGTCCCCTTCTCCGTGGCTGTGCCCTCACGGTGACGCTCCTCGGGGTTGTCTGGTGCGTCGTCTCGATCTTCTGGCAGGACGCCGCCACTCCTCCGTGCCCCAGCGGCGCGCCCCCGTGGTGGCCGAGCTTCGTCCCCGTCCCGGGTGCCCTCCGCTGACCAGCGACGATGCCGTTCATGGACGGTTTTCCAGGAGCCGTAGCGTCCCGGCAGGTCACGCCACAGGACGCCAGTGCGGATCCGGAACAGGATCCCTCGGAAGGCACATGATCCGCCGGGCGGTGCCTAGGCCTCCGGCGAAGCCAACCGTGCCGGGAAACCGCCGGTGGCGACCGGACCCCACCGCTCCGGCGTCACCCGGATGATCGACTTGCCCTGCTTCACCATCGCCGTCCGGTACTCGTCCCAGTCCGGATGCTCCCCGGCGATGTTGCGGAAGTACTCCACGAGCGGCTCGACGGACTCCGGAGAGTCCAGCACCTCCGCCGTCCCGTCCACCTGCACCCACGGCCCGTCCCACTCGTCGCTCAGGACGACCACGCTCACCCGTGCATCCCGCCGGGCGTTCCGCGTCTTCGCGCGCTCCGGATACGTGGACATCACCAGCCGCCCGGAGTCATCGACCCCACAGGTCAAGGGCGAGGCCTGCGGAGACCCGTCGGCCCGCCGCGTCAGCAGCAGCGCCCGGTGCCGGGGCCGTACGAAGTCCAGCAACTCGTCGAGGGAAACGGCCGTGTTCGTAGCGATGTTCGGTGCCATGGGCAAAGCCTACGACCGCACCGCCTCCCCCAGATCGTCGTACACGGGCACATCCCGCCGCACCCCCGTCATCTCCAGCACCCGGGACGCCAGTCCCGAGGAGCCGGCCACCACCCGTACCTGGACGTGGGGCCGGAGCCGGTGCTGGATGTCGCCCACGAGCCGGACGCCCTGGGAGTCCATGAAGGACGTGCCGGTGAGGTCGAGGACCAGCAGCCGAAGCCGCCCCTCGCGGGCGTCGGCGACCGACATGACGTGCAGGAAGAGGTCCCGCGCGTTGCAGACGTCGATCTCGGGCGGCAGGGAGAGAAGGGTCGTACGGGCGGACAGGTCACGGACGGAAGGAAGGAGGGCCACGGCACTCACCTGGCAGACGTGCGTGCGATACCGAAGCGGCCACTTCCTGACCCTGTCCCTCTCATTCCATCACGCAGGTGACCGTGCCCGGAAGCCGTTCCCGGGAGGTTAGAGTGGGCGTTCGTCCTGTGCTCGCAGTCAGGAATGTGCTGCGGAGCTCTCCTGCGCGCGGCTTTTCGGCCGTGCATGCCGAAGAGGTTCGTGTTGACTGCGTCCGAGTTTCCTGATTTGCCCCGTTTCTATGCCGGTCTGGATCTGGCCGAGACCCTGACGGTGGCGTCTCAGCAACTGCACGGCACGATCAACCCGCAGGGCACCCTGCGCACCGCGGTCCGCCTCGCCGTCCACATCCTGCCCGGCGCCGAGCACGCCGGTATCTCCGTGATCGAGCGCGGCCCCAGGGCGGAGAGCACGCGCCGTACCGTCGCCTGGACGGACGACGTGGTGCGCTCGGCCGAATCCGGCCACGCCGTGGACGCGCAGCCGCCGTACTGGGCCGATCTGTGGACCGCGCCCGTCGTACGGATGGAGGACAGCGAGGCCGACGACGGGGGGAGGGCGCTGTCCGCACTCGGGCTGCGCTCGGCGCTCTCGCTGCGGCTGCGCGCCGACAAGAGACGGCTGACCGTGCTCACCGCGTACGCCCGCAAACCGCGGGTCTTCGACGAGATGGCCACAAGGATCGGCCGGCTGTTCACCGCGCACGTCAGCCTGGCCCTGGACGCCGCCTCCGAGCGCGAGCAGCTGACCGAGGCGATGCGCACCCGGGACCTGATCGGACAGGCCACCGGCATCCTCATGGAGCGGCTGGACATGGACGCGGCCGAGGCCTTCGAGTCGCTGGTGCGGGCCTCGCAGCGGGAGAACATCAAACTGCGTGACCTGGCCCGGCGCATCGTGGACTCCCACGGCACGGGGAGTTAACGCCCGTGTACGGGTAATCCGTACGGACATGACTTCTCAGACGCCCGACACGCTGGAGATGGCCATCGTGCGCAGCAACGGCCTCGACACGCTGCTGCGCGATCTGACCGACCGTGCGGTGCAGGCGGTGCCCGGAGCGGCCGCGTGCAGCATCACGGTACGGCGCGCGGACAGACTGCTGACCCTCGCCGGCAGCAGCGGACTGCCCAGCGGCCTCGACCAGCGCCAGTACGAGAACGGCTCGGGGCCCTGTGTGGAGGCCGCGGCGACCGAGAGCGAGCAGTACTCCCCGGACCTGGACACGGAGACCCGCTGGCCGCGCTACACGGCGTACGCCCGGGCCGCCGGGGTGCGGTGCGTGCTGGCGGTGCCGATCGTCCTGGAGGGCGAGCGCGGCGCCGCCCTCAACCTCTACGGGACGGAGCCCGGCGCACTGGGCTCCGGCAGGGACGCGGCACGCGCCTTCGCGGCCCGGGCGTCGGACACGATCGGCACCGCCCTGCGGATCGAGCGGGACGGCGAGTCCACGGCCGACGTGCGCACCGCCCTGCTCTCCCGCAGCGTCATCGACCAGGCCATCGGCATCCTCATGGCCCGCGAACGCGTCGACGCCCTGGTCGCCCTGGAACGCCTGCGCCGGGTCTCCCAGGACCAGAACGTCAAACTCCGCGACCTGTGCACGGACTTGGTGGCCCGGGTCTCCCGCAAGCGCTAGACGGCGGGCAGCGACTCCCCCTGCACCGCCTGGACGTCCAGTTCCACCTTGAGGGTGGTGCCGATCGCCGCGATGCCCGCCTGGACGACCTGGTTGTAGTTCATCGCGAAGTCCTCGCGGTGGAGTTGGGTGGTGGCGCGGAAGGCCGCGCGGGTGCCGCCCCAGGGGTCGGCGCCGGTGCCGAGGTAGGCGAGGTCGAGATCGACGGGCCGTACGACACCGCGCATGGTCAGCTCGCCGCGGACCGTCCAGCGGTCGGTGCCGGCGACCGTCAACCCGGTGGAGCGGTAGGTGATCTCCGGGTGGTTCTCGACGTCCAGGAAGTCCGCCGACTTCAGGTGCCCGTCCCGCATCGCGTTGCCCGTGTCGATGGAGTCGGCCCGGATCACCGCCTCCACCCGGGACTTGGTCACGTCGTCCGGCGCCACCTCGATGGCGGCGGTGAACTCCGTGAACCGGCCGTGCACGCTGGAGATCCCGAGGTGCTGGGCGACCGCGGCCACGCTGGAGTGCGCCGGGTCGACGGTCCAGGGGCCGGGCGGCGGCAGCTCGGCCCCGCCGATCCGGGCCAGCGTGACCGTGCCGACCTCGGCCCGGCCGCTCGCGGTGACGATCGCGCTGGAGGCCGCGGGCGCGTACCCGACGGCCGTGACGATGACGGTGTACGGCCCCGGCTCCAGCGGGGTCGCATCCCGCACCGCGCCTTCGTCGTCCGCCTCGGCGCGCAGCACCTGGGTGCCGGTCATGTCGGTCACGGTGACGACCGCGTGCGACACGGCCCATCCGTCCCGGGTGCGGATCCTCGCGGTCAGTCCCATTGCACGTGACTCCTCTTGATGGGAAACCGGCCCGCGGCGGGCGCGCGCCTCCGCTCGAAACGCGCGCCTCGCCACGGGCCGGGGCTTTCGGCTACTCGCCGGGGTGGGCGAGTTCGATGTCGTGGCCGTCGGCACCGGGGCCGGTCAGCGTGAGGGCGGTCGCCTGCGGCGGGTAGCCCGTCGCGATGACGGTGTACTCGCCGCCGTCCAGGTCGGTGAAGGCGTACGCCCCGTCCGAACCGGTGGTGGCGGTGCCGACCACGTTGCCCGCCGCGTCGACGAGCGTCACGCGGGCGTCGGCCAGCGGGCCGTGCGGCGCCCGGACGACACCCTGGAGGCGGGCGCCCGAGTCGAGGTCCACCTCGATCCGGGTGACGCCGGTGCCACCGACCTCGACGGGGAGCGCGCGCGGCCGGAACCCGGCGGCGTTCACCGCGACCGTCACCGCACCCGGCACCAGCTCCCCGAAGGAGAACTCGCCCTGCTCCCCGGTGGTTCCCGTGGCGAGCAGATCTCCGCGCACATCGGTGACGATGACCATCGCGTCCTTGACGGGCTCCCCGCCCTGCGCGGCCCGCACGAGCCCGTTCAGCCCGCTGGTACCGCTCAGGAGGACGTCGTACGCCACCGGCTCGCCGTTCACGAGCACCGTGGACGCCTGCGGCTGGAACCCGTCCGCGGAGGCGATCAGGACGTACGACCCGACGCTCGGCGCCTGAAGGCCGTACGACCCGTCGGCCTGTGTGACCGACCGGCCCAGCTGCCGTCCCGCGAGCGAGATCAGCGTGACCGCGGCCTGCGGCACCGGGGCGCTCTCGTTGCCGCGCACGAAGCCGCGGACCGGGATGGAGCCGGAGCCGTCACCGGAGTCCTCCGGACGGACCAGGGTGGCGACGGCGGAGAGCCGCTGTGTGCCGTCGGGGGCGGTCCCGGTGTCGGAGGAGACGGTGGCCGGGGCGGCCCAGCTCGGGGTGTGCCCGGCGGTCGCGGTCTCCGCGGGAACCTCGGCCGGAGTCTCCTCGGCCGCCGCCTGCGCCAGCCCGCCCTTCGTCCGCAACGGGACCTCCTTGATGAACAGGCTGATGAGGAACGCCACCGCCGCCAGGGCCCCGGCGATCAGGAACACGTCGGCGATCGCGTGGCCGTAGGAGCTCTCCATGAGCGTGCGCACCGGCGCGGGCAGCTTGGCCAGGTCCGGGATGCTGTCGGTGGAGGAGCCGGAACCGGCGAGCGCCGCACGGTACTTGGGGTCGAGGGCGGCGACGCCGTCCGTGACGTAGTGCGTGATCCGGTGGGCCATCACGGCACCGAGCGCCGAGACGCCGACCGCACCGCCGAGGGAGCGGAAGAAGGTGACCGTGGAGCTGGCCGAGCCGAGGTCGGAGGGGTCGACCTGGTTCTGCGTGCAGAGCACCAGGTTCTGCATCATCATGCCGATGCCGAGACCCAGCAGCGCCATGAAGATCGACATCTTCCAGTACGCCGTGTCGTACCGGATGGTGCCCAGGAGCCCGAGTCCGGCCGTCACCAGGACGCCACCGCTGACCAGCCACGCCTTCCAGCGCCCGGTGCGGGTGATGAACTGCCCCGAGACGGTCGAGGAGATGAAGAGCCCGCCGATCATCGGGATGGTCATCACACCCGACATCGTGGGGGACTTGTCGCGGGCCAGCTGGAAGTACTGGCTGAAGAAGACCGTGCCGGTGAACATCGCGACACCGACGAACAGCGAGGCCAGCGACGCCAGCGTGATGGTGCGGTTCCTGAACAGCCGCAGCGGGATGATCGGTTCGCTCGCCTTGGACTCCACGAGCACGAAGACCAGACCGAGCAGGACCGAACCGCCGACCATCGCGTACGTCTGCCAGGAGATCCAGTCGTACTTGTCACCGGCGAAGGTGACCCAGACCAGCAGCAGCGAGACCGCGGCGGCGATGAAGAAGGCGCCGGCCCAGTCGACCTTGACGTCCCGCTTCACGACCGGCAGGTGCAGGGTCTTCTGGAGGACGATCAGCGCGATGACGGCGAACGGGACGCCGACGTAGAAGCACCAGCGCCAGCCGAGCCAGCTGGTGTCGGTGATGACACCGCCGAGCAGCGGACCGCCGACGGTGGCCACGGCGAAGGTCGCGCCGAGGTAGCCGGAGTAACGGCCGCGCTCGCGCGGGGAGATCATCGCCGCCATCACGATCTGCGCGAGGGCGGACAGACCGCCGACGCCGATGCCCTGGACGACACGGCAGGCGATCAGCATGCCGGCGTTCTGCGAGAGCCCGGCGGCCGCGGAGCCCAGCACATAGATGACCAGGGCTATCTGGACGAGCGCCTTCTTGCTGTACAGGTCGGCGAGCTTGCCCCACAGCGGGGTGGCCGCGGTCATCGACAGCAGGGCGGCGGTGACGACCCAGGTGTAGGCGGACTGGCCGCCGCCGAGGTCGCTGATGATGTGCGGGAGCGCGTTGGTGACGATCGTGGACGACAGGATCGCCACGAACATGCCGAGCAGCAGGCCGGAGATGGCCTCCATGATCTGCCGGTGCGTCATCGGGGCGTACTCCTGCGAGCCTCCCCCGTGCTTGGCGTGGGCCCGCACACCGGATGGTGTGGTCGTTGCCATGGGTTTCCTTCTCTTACGTGGTGATCGCGGGTGTACGGGTGGTCGGGGTGGTCTCTTCGCTTGCGGGAGGAGGGGCGGGCGGCGGCTCCGGGGCGTGACCGCGGCTGTCGTCGAAGCTCGCCCGCAGCCGCGCCATCAGCACGGTCAGCTGGGCGACCTCGGCGTCGCTCCAGTCGCTCAGCCGCTCGGCGAGCAGCCGGCAGGTCCGCCGGGACATCTCGTCGAGCTGGGCGTGGCCCGCGGGCGTCAGGCGCAGGATGCGCGAGCGCTTGTCCGCGGGGTCGGGGGAGCGCTCGATCCAGCCGCGCTCGACGACATGGGCGACATGGCGGCTGGTCACCGACATGTCCACGGCGAGCAGCTCGGCGAGCTTGCTCATGCGCATGTCGCCGTAGCGCCCGAGCAGCGTCAGCACGGCGGCGGAACCGCTCGGGCACTCGGCCGGCATCAGCCGTCCCAGCTCCCGCTTCACGGCGCCGAACGCGCTGAACTGGCGCATCAGCTCCTCGTACTGCGCCTGCCCGGCCATCACACCTCCCGTATTCGTTGCTTAGGGCAACCATGGCAGACGTTGGTTGCTACAGGCAAATAAAATGGCGAGGGTACGGACCAAAACTTGGCAAAGGCAAGTATTGCGAACGTAAACCCGCATGTGGGACCCGTCGACCAGGCCCTTCGCCCCGCACTTGGGCTGGGTCGGCGGATTCGCTAGGGTCTCGGGGCATGGCTGAGAACCAGGTCCCCCAGGGCAACCACGACCCCGCCGGCAGCACCCAGATGTTCCGCGCCTTCGTCGACGAGGGCCCCCAGGGCGGACGGCAGCAGGCCGCCACCGCCGCCACCGCCTCCTCCTCGGGCCCCCGCGTGGGCCTGATCATCGGCGTGATCGTCGCCGTCGCGGTCGTCGCCGCGGTGGCCTGGCTGGCGCTGAAGTAAGAGGCCTAGCTCCAGCGGACGGTGACGTCCCGCGTCTCCACATGCATGCCCAGCGGCACCCGCCAGGCGTCGACGCACACCGTCCAGGTCTTCTCCACGCGCGCTCCGGCGTCGATCGGTACGGGGAGTTCCTGAACGGACTCCACGGTCGCCCAGTCGATGCCGAGCGCGCCGATGATGTGCGTACCGAAGGTGACGGTGCCCGAAGTCGCCGGGGAACCACCGGTGTTGTGCAGCACGAGCGTGACGTCGTCGCACCGGCGCTCGTCGGTGGCTTGCCTGGTGGGCGCGGACCAGGTGAGGGCGGCGGGGGCCGGGGGAGCTTGGGATGCTCCGGGCGTCTCGGGTCCCGAAGTCGCAGGCGTACGACTGTGCTTGGCGCCCTCGGTCCCGGGTGCCGGGACGCCGGTGGCGCTGTTTTGCGGAGACTTTGCCGAGGGCGTCGCCGAAGTGCCGCTCGCGGTGGGTGACTTGGGCTGCGGGACGTCCAACGGCACCAGCGTGACGTCGCCGGTGGGCCTGACCGCCGTACCCGAAGAGGCGGGCGGGACCAGGGCGACGTAACCCTCACCGCTTCCGCCGCCGCACGCGGCCAGGACCGCGCCGAGACAGACGACCGCCGCCGACGCGCCGATCAGGGCGTGCCGACGGCCGGGTGTCGAGGTCGCTCGGAGCATCGCGCCATGGTGGCTGACACCCCGTCAAATAGGAACCCCTGTACCCGGTTCCGGTCAGTCCGAGATCAGGCCGTCCCGCAGCTGCGCCAGGGTCCGGGTCAGCAGCCGGGAGACGTGCATCTGGGAGATGCCGACCTCCTCGCCGATCTGCGACTGGGTCATGTTGGCGAAGAAGCGGAGCATGATGATCTGCCGCTCGCGGGGCGGCAGCTTCGCCAGCAGGGGCTTGAGGGACTCGCGGTACTCCACGCCCTCCAGCGCGGTGTCCTCGTAGCCGAGGCGGTCCGCGAGGGAGCCCTCGCCGCCGTCGTCCTCCGGGGCCGGGGAGTCCAGCGAGGAGGCGGTGTAGGCGTTGCCGACCGCGAGGCCGTCGACGACGTCCTCCTCGGACACGCCGAGCACGGTGGCGAGTTCGGCGACCGTCGGTGAGCGGTCCAGCTTCTGGGAGAGCTCGTCGCTGGCCTTGGTGAGGGCCAGGCGCAGCTCCTGGAGGCGGCGCGGGACCCGCACCGACCAGGACGTGTCGCGGAAGAACCGCTTGATCTCGCCCACGACCGTCGGCATCGCGAACGTCGGGAACTCCACGCCCCGTTCGCAGTCGAAGCGGTCGATCGCCTTGATCAGGCCGATGGTTCCGACCTGGACGATGTCCTCCATCGGCTCGTTGCGGGAGCGGAAGCGGGCCGCCGCGTACCGCACGAGCGGGAGGTTGAGCTCGATCAGGGTGTCCCGGACGTAGGCACGCTCGGGGCTGTTCTCGTCCAGCGCGGCGAGCCGCAGGAACAGGGAGCGGGACAGGGTACGGGTGTCGATGTTCCCCGAGGAGACCGGCAGGGCCGGAACGTCCGTGGCCGGGATGTCGGCGGCCGGGAGGGCCGGGGCGGCCTCAACAGCCGTAACGTCGTCGAGAGCCGGCGCAGCCTCGCTCTTCGTGAGCGTGAGCACCTTCGAGCTGCCCTGTTCTGCGGACATGCCACCCCCTTTGGGTCGCGGGACGGTCGCGGCGAACGATCCGTGGTGGAAGGTCAGCCTTCACCTGAATACCGGAGCCGAAGCCACGGCAAACGCGCTTCCCGCAGAATGTCACATGTCGGCAACACGCTGTAGAGACATGTCGACATGTGAGACTCGAATCCGCCCTGGATAAAGGGGGTCTGACGGTTTTTCGGCCCAGAAGTGTCGGGAAGAGGTCTGGTGAGCGATTCGCTCGCGCCGGTTACGCCTCGATACTGCTTGCGAACTGCGGTGTTCCGGAACGTGCGACCGTGCGCCCCTTATGCATCCGCAATCCGCGGCCGACTATGCGTCGATCCGATTGGCGGACCGCAGCCGCTGGAAGCTACGCGCGAGTAGCCTCGAAACGTGCATCTGTGAGACGCCGAGTTCCGCGCTGATTTGCGACTGGGTGAGGTTGCTGTAGTAGCGCAGCAGCAGGATGCGCTGTTCGCGCTCGGGGAGTTGGACCAGCAGATGCCGGACCAGGTCGCGGTGCTCCACGCCGTCCAGCGCCGGGTCCTCGTAGCCGAGCCGGTCCAGCAGGCCCGGCATGCCGTCGCCCTCCTGGGCCGCCTCCAGCGAGGTCGCGTGGTACGACCGGCCCGCCTCGATGCAGGACAGCACCTCGTCCTCGCCGATCCGCAGCCGCTCGGCGATCTCGGCGGTCGTCGGGGTGCGGCCGAAGGCGGTGGTCAGGTCCTCGGTCGCGCCGTTGACCTGCACCCACAGCTCGTGCAGCCGGCGCGGGACGTGGACCGTGCGGACGTTGTCCCGGAAGTACCGCTTGATCTCGCCGACCACGGTCGGCATCGCGAAGGTGGGGAACTGCACGCCCCGGTCCGGGTCGAAGCGGTCGATGGCGTTGATCAGGCCGATGGTGCCGACCTGGACCACGTCCTCCATCGGCTCGTTGCGGGAGCGGAAGCGGGCGGCCGCGTAGCGCACGAGCGGGAGGTTCGCCTCGATGAGCGCCGCCCGTACGCGGGTGTGCTCCGGAGTGCCTGGCTGGAGCCCCTTGAGCTGGCCGAAGAGCACCTGGGTGAGCGCCCGGGTGTCGGCGCCGCGGCTGCGGGGGGCGGCCTCTTGGGGAGGAGCGGCCTCTTGGGGAGGCGCAGTACTGGCCGACACGGTCAACGCCACCTCTTCATCGGTCAACTCATCCGTCAAAAGCGGTCATAGCATCACAAGACATGTGTACTGTGTGCAAGCACCGCATAACGTTGGGTTACACCGTGTTGAGGGGCAAGTTGGGGCGTAAGACGCAGAAAAGCCTCCCGCCGTTCCCGGCAGGAGGCTTGGGAGTGCCCTGGCTCAGTACGCGTAGTCGGCGATCACCCAGGTGGCGAACTCCTTCCACAGCGCCACGCCCGCCTGGTGCTCCGGGTGCTCGACGTAGGCCCGCAGCGCGGCCTCGTCGTCGAAGCCGGAGTTGATCGCGAAGTCGTAGGCGATGGGGCGGTCGCTGATGTTCCAGCCCAGCTCCCAGAAGCGGATCTCGGGGATCGTGCCCTCCAGCGCGCGGAAGGCGTCGACGCCCTTCACGACCCGCGGGTCGTCGCGCTTGACGCCCTCGCCGAGCTTGAAGAGGACGAGATGGCGGATCATGTGCGCTCCTGGCTAGTGGGCGCCATCCGCGATCCAGGTGAAGAAGTCGCCGATGGCCTTGGCGGCGTCCGAGATGCCCTCGAACCCTATCTGGACGTAGTCGGCGGCCTGGGCCGGGTCCTTGATGATCACGTACATCACGAAGACCACGACCACATAGACGGCGATCTTCTTCGCGTTCACCGCCATCGCGGCCTCCCCTGTGACAGTTGCCCAACGACCGCACATGATCGCACGAAGGGCCCCGCCTGACGACGGGGCCCGTAGGTGCGCTCATCACGAGCCGTGGCGTCGACCCCGCGCGGAGAGCCTGTGGTCCCAAGGGTTCACGAGAGTGATGCCGGTGTCCCCGAAGTCCTTGACGTTTCTGGTCGCCAGCGTCGCCTTGCGCCTGGCGCAGATCGCGGCGATCTGTGCGTCCGCGGAGGCGATCGGGCGGCCCAGCTTTTCCCGGACCGTCACGATGTCCGCGTACCGGCCGGCCGCGGCTGCGTCGAACACCTCGATACGGCCGCCGAGATCCTCGAACAACATCGCGTCGATGCCTTCGGCCAGCTCCGACCTGCGCTTGCCGTCGGGGAGCCGGCGCACCCCGTGCCACAGTTCCGCGGCGGTGACCGCGGTGGTCGCGACCTCGTCGGGTACGAGGGTGTCGAGCCAGTCGATGACCCGCTGCTCCGGAACCGGCTGCACCAGCTCCGACAGGACATCGGTGTCGAGGATGATCACTCGAAGGCCGCCGGGCGCGGTGCGTCCCGCCGGTCGGGGATCTCGAGCTCGGCTTCGCCGAGGCCGGCGAATCGCTCCCGGATGCGCGACCCCAGCGGACGGGAGGAACCGTCGGGTCCGAGCTGCTCGGCGAGTATCGCGCGCACCTCGGCCTCCATCGACCGCCCGTGCCGCGCGGCCCGCACACGCAGCCGCGCATGCGTCGCGTCGTCCAGCCCCCGAATCGTCAGAGTCGCCACGTCTCCTCCTCAGCTTGCTTTCAATGCTAGCAGTGCTGTCAGATCTGAGAGGGGCAGCACGAAGGGCCCCGTCTTGAGACGGGGCCCTTCAGAAGCGGTAGCGGAGGGATTTGAACCCTCGGTGACTTGCGCCACACTCGCTTTCGAGGCGAGCTCCTTCGGCCGCTCGGACACGCTACCGAGGGAGACCTTACAGCACGGCGGGGGGTGCTTTGAAATCCGTATTCAGCGTGATCGGAAGAACTCCGTGAGGAGCGCCGCGCAGTCGTCCGCGAGGACCCCCTCGACCACCTCCGGGCGGTGGTTGAGGCGTCGGTCGCGGACGACGTCCCACAGGGAGCCGGCCGCGCCCGCCTTCTCGTCGCGGGCGCCGTAGACGACCCGGTCGACCCGGGACTGCACGATCGCGCCCGCGCACATCGTGCACGGTTCGAGGGTGACGACCAGCGTGCAGCCGGTCAGCCGCCACTCGCCGAGCGCCTCGGCGGCCCGGCGGACCGCGAGGACCTCGGCGTGCGCCGTCGGATCCCCGGTGGCCTCGCGTTCGTTGTGCCCGGCCCCGAGCACGGTCGTCCCGTCCGGCGCCAGCACGACGGCGCCCACGGGGACGTCCGTGCCCGCCCGCCCGGCCTCGTCCAGGGCGAGCCGCATCGCGGCCCGCCAGCGGTCGCGTACCGGGTCGGGGGTGCCTTCCGCGGTGGCTCCAGCGGTCAGCGGACGGTCTCCAGGACCTCCGAGGCGCCCAGGGCCTCGGCGATCGCGCTCAGGGCGTCCTCGTCGAGGGAGCGCAGCTCCTTCGCGGTGACACCGAGGTCGTCCAGGATCTCCGGGTCGCCCACCGGGCTGTGCGGGACCGCCTCGGCGGAGGGGCCGTCCTCGGAGTCGTCGTTCTCGTCGTCGTCCTCCCCGTCCTCGGTGCCGTCGAGGTCGAGGGAGTCCAGGTCGGCGTCGTCGTCACCCGGCTCCCTTCCGAGCAGCTCGTCGGTGAGCAGGATCTCGCCGTAACTGCTGCGGGCAGCGGCTGCGGCGTCCGAGACGTAGATGCGAGGGTCCTCCTCGCCGTCGACGCGGACGACGCCGAACCAGGCGTCCTCCTGCTCGATCAGCACGAGCACCGTGTCGTCCTCGGCCGAGGCTTCCCGGGCGAGGTCGGCCAGATCCGACAGGCTCTCCACATCGTCGAGCTCTGTGTCGCTCGCTTCCCACCCGTCTTCGGTGCGCGCGAGCAGTGCGGCGAAGTACACCGTGACTCTCCCACTGGTCTGAGTGCGTGCCGGTTGGGGGTCCCCCCGGCGGAGGTTGCGGGCGGGGAGAGCTCGGGCTCCGAGCCCCACCCACTCGGAATCGTGGCAGAAACAAGGCGTTCAGGGGACGTCTTCGGCACCCTGTGTCCGGTGGTTTTGATCGCACGCACATCGGCACGTGGACTGAGGACTCACCAGCGCACTCGTTGCCGCCACGAGCGGGATCGTACGCGGCTTTTCCAAGGGCCCGCGCACGGCCACCTGTTCAGGGTGCGTGCGGTGGGCGATCCGGGTGCGTACGGCGGTTGATCTTCGGCGGAACTTCTCTACCAGCGGAACGTCCGCATACGCATCGCGCGGCGCAGCCGGGCCACCTTGGCGCGGCGCGGCTGGACCCGGTCGCGCAGCTCGCGGGCCTCCGCGAGGTCGCGCAGGAACTGGGCGCGGCGTCGGCGGCGCTCGGTCTCGGTCTCCGGTTGTGACGGGTCGCGCGGGGACGGGGCCCGTACGGGTTCCCGCTCCGGCGGCTCAGGAAGGTCGGGCACGTCCGGCACGTCTGGCATTGGTTCACCACCCTGGTCCGTCCCTCCCACTTTCCCCCGGTCGGGCGGTTTGACGCCAGCGCGAGCCCTCGCGTGGACCCGGCTACTGTTGTGGACATGCGTCTCCACGTCGTCGACCATCCGCTGGTCGCCCACAAGCTCACCACGCTGCGCGACCGGCGCACCGACTCCGCGACCTTCCGGCGGCTCGCCGACGAACTGGTCACCCTGCTCGCCTACGAGGCCACGCGGGACGTGCGCACCGAGGCGGTGGACATTCTCACGCCGGTCTCACCCACGACCGGGGTGAAGCTGTCGTATCCGCGGCCGCTGGTCGTGCCGATCCTGCGGGCCGGGCTCGGGATGCTGGACGGGATGATGCGGCTGCTGCCCACCGCGGAGGTGGGGTTCCTCGGCATGATCCGCAACGAGTCGACGTTGCAGGCGTCCACGTATGCGACGCGGATGCCGGAGGATCTGTCGGGGCGGCAGGTGTACGTCCTCGATCCGATGCTCGCGACGGGGGGGACGTTGGTCGCGGCGATTCGGGAGCTGATTCGGCGGGGGGCGGATGATGTGACCGCGGTGGTGCTGTTGGCTGCGCCTGAGGGGGTCGAGGTCATGGAGCGGGAGTTGGCGGGGGCGCCGGTGACGGTGGTGACGGCTGCGGTTGATGATCACCTCAATGAGCACGGGTACATCGTGCCGGGGTTGGGGGATGCGGGGGATCGCCTGTACGGCGCGGCGGAGTAGGCGGCTGGTGCGGGTCGGTGGGGGTGCGCGTTGTGCGCAGTTCCCCGCGCCCCTGAAAAGCCGCCCACGGTTCGGTGGTGGGTCGGGGCCGGGGGCGGGGGGTATCCGTCCTCGGTCCGGCGGTTCTCTCTTTTGCGGATGTGCTCGGTAACGGAC
>NZ_JBEYVC010000131.1:0-28688 GCF_040643855.1 Streptomyces sp. NPDC047072
GAGGCGCTCGCCGCGCTGACGGCCAGGGGCGTCACCGTCAAGATCCTCACCGGCGACCACCCGGGCACGGCCACCCGCGCCTGCCGCGACCTCGGCATCCCGCTCGCGCGCACAGAGCCCGCCGGTCCGACCGCCGACGTCCCCGGCGGCCCCGAACCGGACGCCGGCGCCGGCCGCATCGACACCCTCGGTGCCCCGGAACCAGACGCCCCCGCCGTCCTCACCGCCGACCACATCGACACCCTCGGCGCCCCCGAACTCGCCCAAGCCCTCCGTCGTACGACCGTCTTCGCGCGCTGCACCCCCGCGCACAAGGCCCGGATCGTGCACGCGCTGCGGGGCGCCGGGCACACCGTCGGGTTTCTCGGGGACGGGGTCAACGACCTGCCCGCGCTGCGCTCCGCCGACGTCGGCATCGCACCGCGGGGCGCCGCCGACGTGGTCCGGGACGCGGCGGACGTGGTGCTCGCCGATAAGGACCTCACCGCGGTCGGCCACGCCCTCGCCGAGGGCCGCCGCGCGGGCGGCAACATCGTCACGTATCTGCGCGTCACGCTCTCCTCGAACCTCGGCAACGTGATCGCGATGCTCTCGGCGGGCCTCCTGCTGCCGTTCCTGCCGATGCTCCCGGCCCAGGTCCTGGTGCAGAACCTCTGCTTCGACGCGGCCCAGCTCGCCTTCGCCCACGACCGCCCCCCGCCGTCGGCCGTCCGCGGACCGCGCGTCCTGGACCCCCGGGAGCTGCTCCGGTTCATCGTCGGCTTCGGCGCCCTGAACGCCGTGGCGGACCTCGCGACCTTCGGCGTCCTGGCGTACGCGCTGCGCGGCCCGGGCGACACCGAGGAGGTCTTCCACTCCGGCTGGTTCACCGAGAACCTCCTCACCCAGGCCCTGGTCATGGCGCTGTTGCGCTTCGCAGGACCAGGCGCCCGCCGCCCCGGCCCGGTCGTTCTCGCCGCCCTCGCCCTGGCCGCCGTAGGACTCGCCCTACCGCCGTCCCCCCTGGGCGCGGCCCTCGGTCTGACCCCGCTGCCCGCGGGCTACTACCCGCTGCTCGCCGCCGTCCTGGTGCTCTACGCGGCGGCCCTGCGGATGGCGCGAACGTATGCCGGACGGGGAATGTGACGTTCAGGTTGCATGAGATCGCTCACCTGTGAATTGGCCCAGGATTTGCGCTGTACGGGCCGTGATCTTGTTAGATTTGCGCAACTGCGCAAGCCAGCGCCTGTCGTTTCCAGCCAGCGCCCGACCGTTGACGTCAGCGTTCCGACCGTTCATGGGAGTAGTGGATGAGCGACCCGTGGGACGGCCCGGTCCGCCAGGCCACGCGCCGCCGTGGCGCCGAGGTGCCCCCACCGCGCGGGGCGGCCGGACCTCACGGCCGGCGTACGGCCGGTCCCGGTCCCGGTGTCCCGCCCCAGGGCGGCCGGGCCGCGGCGCGGCAGGCGGCGCGCTCGCGGGGCAGGCGCCGGGCCAGGCCGGTCAAGCGTGGCCGCAGGGCGCTGAAGATCGTCGGCTGGTGCATGGCGGTCCTGGTGCTCGGCACGGCCGGCGCCGGCTGGTGGTTCTACCAGCACCTGAACGGCAACATCACGAGCGTCTCGCTCGACGGCAAGGGCGGCACCGAGGAGGCCGACGCCTTCGGCCGTACCCCGATCAACATCCTGGTCATGGGCTCCGACGCGCGCACCAGCAAGACCGACTGCAAGCTCGGCGGCGGCTGCTCGAAGACCGGCGTGCAGACCGGCTACGGCAACGCGGACGTCGAGATGGTCGTGCACATCTCCGCCGACCGCTCCAACGCCACCGTCATGAGCATCCCGCGCGACACCATGGTCGACGTCCCGGCCTGTGAGGACACCGAGAACAAGACCTCCACCAAGGGCTACTACGGCCAGGTCAACAGCGCGCTCCAGTACGGCCCCGCCTGCCAGGTGGCCACCATCCACCAGCTCACCGACATACCCATCGACCACTTCGTCAAGCTCGACTTCTCCGGTGTGGTCGACATGTCCGACGCGGTCGGCGGCGTCTCGGTCTGCGTCGACGCCGACGTCTACGACACCTACTCGCACCTGAAGCTCTCCGAGGGCACGCACACCCTCAAGGGCGAGGCGGCCCTGGAGTTCGTCCGCTCCCGGCACGGCTTCGGCAACGGCGGCGACATCGGCCGTACGGTCTCCCAGCACATCTTCCTCAGCGCGATGATGCGGAAGTTCAAGGACGCCGGGACGCTCACCGACCCGACGAAGGTGTACGCCCTCGCCAACGCCGCCACCAAGGCGCTGACCGTCGACGACGGCCTCGGCAGCGTCAAGAAGCTGATCTCGCTCGCCGCCGACCTGAACAAGGTCCCCACCAAGCGGATCACCTTCACCACCATGCAGACCGTCCCGGACCCCACCAATGAGAACCGGGTGGTGGTCGCTGCGGCCGCCAAGACGCTCTTCAAGACGATGGCCAACGACCAGTCGCTGACGACGAGTTCGGGCAAGAAGTCCACCGCGACGGCGTCCCCCTCGGCCTCGGCCGTCCCCACCTCGCAGATCGCCGTGGACGTCCAGAACGGCACGCAGGTCACCGGCCGGGCCGCCGCGATCGCGGCCGAGCTGACCGGCCAGGGCTTCAGCTCGGACACCACCTCCGGCAACGCGCCGAGCCAGGCGTCCACCACGACCCTCACCTACGGCAGCGGCCAGAAGGCCGAGGCGCAGACCGTGGCCAAGGCGCTGGGCCTCGCCTCCTCCAAGCTGAAGCAGGGCACCGGCAGCGGGCTGACCCTGGTGATCGGCGGCGACTGGACGAGCGGCACCAGCTATCCGGGCGGTACGGCCTCGGCGGCGCCCGCCGACACCCAGGCCGCGGTCGCCGACGCGAACGCCTCCACCGCGGACGACGCCAAGAGCTGCGCCAAGGTCAGCAAGTTCAACACGGTCGAGCTGAACGGCGTACCGATGACACCGACCCAGGCCTACGCGGCGGCGACGAACAAGAAGGACTCCGACAAGTAAGAGATCGGGTAAGCGGGTCCGGTTGTACAGTTGCGCAAGACTGCAACCGATGTGTGGAGAGGGGCGTGCGGGATGCTGCGCAACGGACTGGAACCCTGGCACCTGCTGATCGTGGCGATCCTGTTCATCGCCCTGTTCGGCTCGAAGAAGCTCCCCGAGGCGGCGCGCGGGCTGGGCAAGTCGATGCGCATCCTCAAGAGCGAGGCCAGGGCCATGAAGGAGGAGTCGAACACCGACTCCGATCAAGAAGTCGGTAAGAGTCCGGCGTAGGGCCCTGTTTCCCTGCAACCTTCCGATTCCGCGGGTAGTCCCCCTCACGGCCGGTGCCGATCATGGCGCCGGGGTCTCTTCCGTCCCATCAGGGGGATGTCATGAGTTCTGTCTCCGTCGGGCGCCGTGCGCTGCGTCGCGGAGCGTGTGCCTCGGCCGTGGGGGCACTGGTCGTCGCGGGTCTCGGGGTCGGCGGGGTCGCCTTCGCCGACGACGAGCCGCAGACCGACAATCTCTGGATCCAGGCGCCGTACGACCGGGCGGTCCCCGTCGCCCCGGACGGCGGCACGGCCCAGGCGCGGTCACTGGCGCTCGGGCTCACCCACGACAACGGCACCTTCACCGTGACCGACGGCCGCCTCACCGTCGACGTCACCGGGCTCGCCGGGATCGCGGACGTCACCTGGCCCGCCAACTGCACGCCGGACGCCGCCGGCACCGTCGCCGTCTGCGACACCGGTGACGTGCAGACCCGCTACAGCCCGCAGGTGCAGCTGACGATACGGGCCGCCGCCGGCGCGGCCGTGGGCGCGCAGGGCGCGATCGAGTACTCCGCCACGGCCACCGGCGGCCCCGACGGCACGCTCACCGCGCCGCAGGGCGAGGCGGAGACCTTCGTGACCGTCGGCTCGCGACCGGACCTCGGCGTCGCCGCCCACGACGACGTCTCCGACGTGGCCCCCGGAACCGTGCTGGACGTGCCGTTCACCGTCACCAACACCGGCAACGAGACCGCCCACGGCTACACCGTGAAGATGTGGGCGACGTACGGCCTCGACGTCCTCAGCCGGTACCCGCAGTGCACCTACGACGGCCCCGGCGACGACAGCGCGTACCCCTCGATGACGTACGTGAGCTGCTCCTTCGACACCGAGATCGCGCCGGGCGCCTCGGTGGAGCTGCCCGAGCCGCTCCGAGTGGCCGTCACCGACCACGCGTTGTACGACCGCTTCGACTACGAGGTCGAGCCGGGCGGCGACGCCACCGACCTCGACACCTCGGACAACGGCCGCTCCTTCCATGTGAACGCCGACAACACCGCGGACTTCGCCGTCCACGGCACCTCGGTGAGCGGCGCGGCGGGCGACACGGTGACGGCCGGCTTCCGCTTCGTCAACCGCGGGCCCGCCTGGGTCGGCGACGTCGGCGCAGGCGACCCGGTCGCGGTCCTCGACTACTACCTCCCGCCGGGCACGACGGCCACGTCGGTCCCCTCGACCTGCCACTGGGCCGGGACCTCCGGCACGGACCCGGCCGTCGCCCACTACGCCTGCACACTGCCGCACTGGGCCAACCCGAAGCTGAAGGTCGACTTCCCCTTCCAGCTGCGGATCGACACGGTCGTCCCCGACGCGACGGGGCACGTCACGGTCCGGCCGTACTCGGGCTCGGCGACGAGCTTCCCCTTCGACCCGCGGCAGAAGAACAACTCGACGACGGTGACGGTGAATCCGTCGGCGTGACATGGCGTTCGGCGTGACACGCCAAAGAGCGGGGGCCCGGTTCCGGCCGGGGCCCCCGCTCGTTCTTGGGCGGACTCACACCGTCAGCTTCACGGCCTCCATGTAGCGGCCGTTCTCCACCGTGCCGCCGAACTCGTAGTCGGGGCGCTTGTCGGCGCACTCCTTGGAGCCCCAGGCGAAGCCCGACACCTTGGTCTGCTCGCAGATCGAACCGCTGCCGACGTTGATGGCGAAACCGGTGATGTACTTCGCGGACGTCTTGCCGATGTAGATGTTCTTGCCGTTGCCGGTGATGGCGGTCCAGCTCGGCGCCCACTTGCTGTTGCCGTCGCTCGAACTCGAGTTGTACGCCATCGCGTTGGCCGCCGAGCCGTCCACACCGGACACCGCGATGTTCAGCGCCTTGATCGCCAGGCCCTGGCCCGTCGTACCGGCCAGCGTGCCGTCGCAGACCGGCTTCTGCCAGCCGAGCTTCGCGACGAACGCGCGGTAGCAGATGTGCCGTCCGCCCGGGTCCCGCTGGGCGAGCCGCTGCACGGCGGTTGCGGCCGTCTCGACGGCCGGCTTCGCGGTCACGGTCTTCTTCGGTGGGGTCGCCGTCACGGTGACGGTGCCGCCGCCCGGACCGTTCTGCGAACTCCCCGACGCGCTCGCGGAGTTGCTCGGCTTCGGTGACATCGAGGGCGAGAGCGTGACCGTCGGCGCGGGCGGGGGAGTGATGTCCACCGAGAAGGTCGGCAGCGGCGGCTCCGACGAGAGCGAGGGGCTCGCGCTCAGGTCGGAGCTGGAGAGCGTCTCCTTCTTCTGGTCGTCGCCGCTCGAACCGTTGCTGCCCAGGTACACGAGGGAGACGATCACGAGGCCGGCGACGGCGAGGGCGGCCGGGGCGATGACGACGGGGCGGTGGAGGAGGCCGGAGGGGCGGTACTCGTCGTCGGACTGGCGGGAGTCGTTGCCGCGGTCGAGGGTGCGGACGAGGGGGGTCGGAGGGGTTCGGTTGAGGCCGGGGGAGGGGGAGGCGGCGTAGAGGGGGCGGGGTTCGTCGTCGAAGCCCTCGAAAACGTCGGAGTCGTCGTCCTCGTCGTCCTGGTCGTGGGCGTCGGCCTTGTGGAGGGAGGGCGGGGGAGGGGGTTCGGGGAGGGCGTAGGAGGCTTCGTCGAACTCGTCGTCGGTCTCGTCGTCGTAGTCGTCGTCCAGGTCGTCCTCGTCGTCGTCATCCTCGTCGTCCTCGAAGTCCACGGTCACGACGCCGACTCCGAGGGCCTCGGCCTCGTCGGTCTCCACGCCGTCCGGCTCCCGCTGTTCCAGGAGCCTGCTCGAACCGTCGGGGGCGACCTCGACGTAGGCCACGTAGCCCGCGGAGGCGTCGGAGATCGCGGCCGTCACGGTGACGTTGCGCACACGGGCGTAGCTGTGCAGCCGGTCGAGGACCGCGGCGTCGGCCGTGCTCCCCTCCGCCACCGTCACCGGTTCGTCGTCGATGGTCGCGGACCCGTCGCCGTGGATGACGACCGCGTAGTAGTCGTCCTCCCCGACCGGCTCGTCGGTTTCTTCACCCCGGCTCATAGACATTCCTTTCTCAGGGGCCCTGCGTCACCGCAACGGGCGCCGGACCCCGGGCGGTTCAATTCCCCCGTAGAGTCCGGGAACATGACCCCCCACATAGATCCCCTGCGTTTCGCCGTGCTGGGTTCGGTACGGGCCTGGCGTGGTGAGCGGGAGGTGGAGCTCGGCCCCCCGCAGCAGCGCGCGATGCTGGCGGCTCTGCTGGTGCGGCGGGGACGGCCCGCGACTGTCGCCGAACTCCTCGACGCCGTCTGGGGAGAGAAGCCGCCGACGGCCGCCGTGTCCGTGCTGCGCACCTACGCGTCCCGGCTGCGCAAGGTGCTGGAGGTGGCTGAGGCTACCAGGGTGCTCGTCTCGATCGCGGACGGATACGCGATCCGGGTCGAGGAGGACGACCTCGACCTGGCCGTGTTCGAGCGGCTGGTCGCGCGGGCGCGGACGGCGCGTGCGGCGGGGGATGCCGGGGCTGTAGCGGATCTGCTGCACAGCGCGCTCGACACCTGGCGGGGCGAGGCGCTGGCCGGAATCCCGGGCCCGCTCGCCGAGTTCGAGCGGGCCAGGCTGCGCGAGATGCGGCTGGCCGCGCTGGAGACCCGGCTGGAGGCGGACGTCGAACTCGGCCGCCACACCGAGGTGATCGCCGAGCTGCTTTCCCTGACCGCCACACACCCGCTCCGGGAACCACTGTGCCGGCTGCTCATGCTCGCCCTGTACCGCGCCGACCGCCAGGCCGAGGCACTCGCGGCCTACCGCAGGACGCGGGACACGCTGGCGGGGGAGCTGGGGGTCGAACCGGGGCTGGAGCTGCGGGAGTTGCACGAGCGGATCTTGGCGGGGGATCCGGTGCCGGGACTGTGGTCGGTGGCGGAGCCGGTGGAGGGGCCCCGGACGAGCGGGGGATTCCCTGCTGACCGCGCATCCTCGGAGGACGGCGCGGCCCTCGCCGGTGGTGTGCCGGAAACCGGTGACCGCGTGCCCGTGGGTTTGAGGGCGGCGCGGCCGTCGGTTCCTGTCGACCAAGTGCACCCGGCCACGGTGGCGGAGGCGTCGCGTGCGGGCGGCCAGGGCGATGCGCCGGCCCCCGCGGCAGCGGTCCCTCATTCCGGGGGCGACGCCGATGTCCCCGTCGCCCGCCCCACCCCACGGCTCGCCCAACTCCCCGCGGATCTCCCCGCCTTCGTCGGACGTGAGGAGGAACTCGACCGGGTACGTGCCCTGTTGCCCGCCGACGGCGGCGCCCCTCCCGCCGTACTCATCTGTGCGATCGGGGGCATGGGCGGCGTAGGGAAGACCGCTCTCGCCGTGCACTGGGCGCACGAGATAGCCGACCGCTTCCCCGACGGCCAGCTCTACATCAACCTGCGCGGCTTCGACCCCTCCGGCACGGTCGTGACCCCGGAGGAGGCGATCCGGGTCTTCCTCGACGCGCTCGGCGTCCCCCCGATGCGGCTCCCGGCCGGCCTCGACGCACAGGCGGCCCTGTACCGCAGCCTCCTGCACCGCCGCCGCATGCTCGTCCTCCTCGACAACGCCCGCGACACCGAACAGATCCGCCCACTGCTCCCCGGCACCCCCGGCTGCCTGGTCGTCGTCACCAGCCGCAACCAACTCACCGGCCTGGTCGCGGGCGAGGGCGCGCAGCCGCTGACGCTGGGCCAGCTGAACGCCGTAGAGGCAAGGGAGTTGCTGGTACGGCGGCTCGGCGCGGAGCGGCCGGACGCGGAGCCGGAGGCGGTCGCGGAGATCGTCGAGCGGTGCGCCCGGCTGCCGTTGGCGCTGGCCATCGTCGCCGCGCAGGCCGCCGCACAGCCCGCCTTCCCGCTCGCCGCGATCGCCGAGGAACTGCGCGAGTGCCACGGCAGCCTGGACGCCTTCGCCGGAGGCGACGACCTCGGTACGGACGTACGGGCGGTCTTCTCCTGGTCGTACCGCGCGCTCTCGCCGCCCGCCGCCCGGCTGTTCCGGATCATCGGCCTGCACGACGGCGTCGACCTGTCCGTGCACGGCGCGGCCGCGCTCACCGGCATCACCCCGCGCGAGGCCCGCAGCCTGCTCGGTGAACTCAGCCGCGCCCACCTGGTCGTCGAGCACTTCCGCGGCCGGTACACCCGGCACGACCTGATCCGCGTCTACGGCGCCGAGCGCGCCGCGGCCGAGGAGCCGCAGGAGTCGGTGGCACGGGCCGACGAGCGGCTGCTCGCCTGGTACACGCACACCGCCGACGCGGCGTACACGCACATCACGCCGTCGCGCCGCCGTATCCCGCTCGAACCGGTGCCCGAGGGCTGCTCGCCCCTGGAGTTCGGGACGTACGAGGAGGCCGTGCGGTGGTGCGAGACCGAACGGCCCAACCTGGTCTGCGCGGCGCACCACGCCGCCGTGCACGGCCAGACGGCGTACGCCTGGCGGCTGCCCGCCGTGCTGTGGGGCTTCTTCTACCTGCGCAGCCACATCCGCGAGTGGCTCGTCATGGCGAGCGAGGGCCTGACCGCGGCGCGCGCCGGCCACGACGCCCGGGGGGTTGCCCAGGGCCTCGCGGACACGGCGGCCGCGCTGCGGGCAAGTGGCCGCTACGAGGAGGCGGTTGACCACCTGCGGGAGGCGATGACGGCCTGGCGGAACCTCGGCGACGAGGACGGCCGGGCCGCCGCCGTGGGCAACCTGGGAGACGTCTATCTCCAAGCGGGCATGCTGGACAAGGCAGTTGAGTACGTACGACGCTCCCTCGCCCTCGACCGGGCGCGCGGCGACGTCTGGGGCCAGGGCATCGCGCTGAGCAACCTGGGAGACGCCTACCAGAGGCTGGGCCGCTTCGACGAGGCCGTGGCCTGTCTGGAGGAGGCGCTGACCGTGCTCAGGGAGATAGGCAACCGCTGGGTGGAGGGCGTCACCCTCGACATCCTCGGCAGGGCGCACGGACGGCTCGGCCGGTACGGCGAGGCGGTCTCGTACTTCGACCACGCGCTCAAGACCCACCGGGATGTCGGCAACAGGTGGGGCGAGGGACACACGCTGGGGAACCTGGGCGACGTACAACTGGCGTCGGGCGAGCGGGAGTCGGCGCGTTCGTCGTGGGAGCAGGCGCTGGAGCTGTTCGCGGAGTTCGAGCATCCGGACGCGGGGAGGATCAGGGACCGTTTGAACGGCCTCTGATCCTCCCGGAGTTGCGCTTTTTTTGGCGGCTGTCAGCCGGCTTGCTTGTAGATCTGGCCGCTGGCGTTGGGGGTGGCGCCGGTGTAGAGGCCGGTCTGCTGGTTGGTCTGCGTGGAGAGCGTGAACCAGGCGTAACGCTCCACGAAGTCCAGCCCGTTGAGCATCTGCGTGGACGACCTGATGAAGTCGGTCTGCTCCTGCTCGCTGGGGTAGCGCGGGTTCGCTCCGGTGTAGTCGATCAGGGCGTACTCGGTGAGCCAGATCGGCTTGTGGTAGCGGTCGTAGACCTTCTGGAGGTAGTCCCTCAGCTGATTCGCGGCGTCCGGCCCGAAGTCGGAGCCGTACCAGTGCAGCGGAATGAAGTCCACGCGCAGACCGCGTTGTTGGGCGCCGGCCATGAACCGGTCGAGCCAGCCGCCCGCCACGTCCCCGCCGAAGGCGACGGAAGGTGCGCCCAGCCGCAGCCCGGTGTCCTGGAGCCGGGGCCACAGGTCCAGGGCCTGCTCCACGGACATGTTGGCCTGCGAGCCGAGATCGGGCTCGTTGAAGCCGAGCAGCGCCTTGCCCTCGTTCCTGGCGTTGGTGAGGTTGGTGTCGTTGACCCCCTGGGCGCCCCAGATCATCGGCACGTATTCCGCGTTGGCCGGCTTGACCGTCGGCCCGGTGGAGGAGTCCCAGTTGTAGTACCAGGAGACACCGGAGTCGGTGAGGGCCTGGGAGTCACCGTCGACGGGGTTGAGGCTGAGACCGCGCTTGGTGGTGGCGGTGTTGGTGGGAGTGGGTTCGGGTGTCGCGGTGGGCCCGGTGGTCTGCTCGGGCTGGCTGTCGCTCAAGGCGCCGGTACCGAAGGCGACGGTCATGCCGGTGCACTGAGTGCACTGCGCGACGGTCCGGTTGCCGGGCTCGGCGTCCTGCTTCGACCAGGCGTACGCGGTCTGGCACTTGGCGTTGATCGCGTCGCTGTAGGGGGTCTTGGCGTCGCGGTTGGGGTTGACGCAGACGAGCGGCTTGCCGGAGGCGTCCTTCTGGAGGTTGTCGGCGGGGCAGGACGACAGCAGATCGACGGCACAGCCCATCGCCGAGCACGAGCCGCTCTCGGGCACGGGGATGTCGTTGGGCGTGATGGTCACCGGCACGGACACGGCGTTGACGTAACTGACGTTGTACCAGGGCGCCAGCGCGTCGGACGGGTCGAAGTTGAACTCGGCGAGGCTGGTGGGCTGATCACCGGCGACACAGCGATCCTCGTAGTTCCCGCAGTCCCCCACGGCACACTTGAAGTCCGCGCCGCTGGTCCCGGTACATCCCTGCCGAGCGAAGAACTTCCCCCGCCAGTGCCCGGCCCCTTCATGCTCCGGAATGGTGACGGTCGCGGACTGCCCGTCCTCCAGCTTCGGCAACCCGGTGAGCGCGGCCGACCCGTCGGCGTTGACGGTCGCCCCGATCCAGATCGTCCCCCCGGTCCGGTTCTCGAAGGTGACGGTGTGATCCCCGGCGGTGGCATCGGCGGCGTTCTTGCTGCTGATGCTGGTGTTGTCGGACCGGCTCCACTGAACCGCCGCGGCGGTCCCGGAGACCCCGACGATCACCATCAGTAAAGCGAGCAGCAGTTGCGTACGTCTGCGCAGTCGGCGCATGGAGTGAGCCTCTCCGTGGGGACTGGGGGGATGTGGGGGATGCGGTTGCGTGCGGAATCGCCTGCTGGGGCACGACGGATGGGGTGGGGTGGATGGTTCAGCGCGGGCGCCGCGACGGCGTCATTTCCGCCGCGCTGTGCTTCCTTGCCGGCTTGCGCCGTTCGACTGCTCATAAGGGACGGGAGTGGCTGCGCGGCTTGGAGAGCTCGCGGATTCGTGACGGCCGTATTCACTGCCCTGTACGTAGGCGTGCTTCGCGATGAGGTGCTGGAAGGGGCTCACTGACCTGTCGCCCTGGACCCGATCGAACGTGGACGAGGAATCTGAGATGGTGGAGATTTCGTCGGCATCCCTTTGGATCAGGCCGTGCGTTGGATTGAAGGTCCCGGAGTTGTGCCGGGGATCCGCGAGGCCGTCGGTCGACGCCCCCTGGCCCATGTACCGCTGCTCCGTACTCGTGACCGGAGCGAAGACCATGCCGTACGAGACGGCCTTCGGGTCGTAACCCAACGCGGCCGTTTCACCGGACAACCCTGTACCCGTATTCGTCGGCCCCGGCTGCGGGCCCCGGTTCCAGCGCTTTTCGGCCTGCTTGAGCAACTCGGGCGTGAGAGTGGGCTCCCCGGCCTCCCGCTGGTGGCCCGCCTGCCTCAGCCGGGCGTTCAGCTCGAACTGGGCGGTGAGCGGCATGTAGCCGTCGTCGACAGCCTGACGCAAGACCTTGTCGCTCTCGACCCGCTTCAGGACCGCGTCCTCGAAGGCCTTGTGATCGTTGTCCGAGAGCCTGCTGATCCGCTCCATGAGACGGCCTACGCGCTCCTCCTTCTCGGCGTAGGCGCGCTGCTCCTGCTGCCGCGGGTCAGGCTCCGGCTCCGCTCTGCCTTGAGATTTGCGCTGTAGTACGTTCCGGCTCCGGCGCTGGCCCTGGTCCTGGATCCGCTCCCCGTTGTTTGCCTGGTTCCGGTCCTGCCGCGTCTGCTCGCCCCCTCCGGCGGCCGGCCCATTGGGGGAATTGGAGCCGCGCAGCTTCCGTATCCACTGGCGGGTGGCGTCGAAGGCGTTGAGAGCCTTTCCCATCGCCCGGACAATTGAGCTCGGCGAGCGCCGATATTCGTCGGCGAGCTCGGCGACGCGGTTTCTGTCACGGGGGTTGGCGCGGTCTTCGGAGGGGTCGTCGGTCCTGCGACGCACAGCCTCACGGTCGGCCACCAGATCGAAATCTGTTGCGGTGAACTCGGCAGCCAGATCACTTATATCGCGCTCGCGAGAAGCGTTCGCGCGGTCCTGATCGGCCCTGGTGAGCTCCAACGCCATGCTGCGCGCGTCGAACGGCTCTTCCGGGTCCGAGGGTGCCACGAAGCCATCCGCCATGATGCCCCTCTTCCTTGTCGGCGGCGCTGACACGAGCGACAACGGGCCTATGGGGGCGGACGGTTCAACGCCCGGTGCGAGAGGGACGGCTCTGCGGATCCCGGAACGGCCTCAGCGCGGTCCCGCTCGCCGACCTCCCCGCCGGGGTTTGCCGCCCTGGGTGGCGTGGCTGATCCCGGCCTGGTGGCGGTGACCGCCGGCGACGGACCGGTTGTCCCCGGTGCTGTGCCCGGGAGGGGCCGTAGGGCGGGGCGGACCATACACGTACGCCTGGCCGGAGCCGGGTATGGGGTGCACCTCCCGGACGAACTCCGCGCCGATGTCGGGGGACGGCTGAGGGCTGGGGGAGTCCGCTGCCGGGTCGTGGGAGTCGATGTAGTGGGCTGAGTGGTCGACCTCCGGCAGGGGTGGGTGTCCGGGCCTGAGCCAGGCCGCGGCGAAGGCGGCCTCGGCCCGGTGGTTCCAGGTCGTGGGGGGTGAGGCGGGACCCCGGTCCACGGGGGAGGCCGCATCGGGCACGTGGTTCTCGGCACCCGAAACGTGGCCCTCGCCACCCGGCATGGGCGAGAGCGGACGCGAGAGGATGTCGGACCCGGGCGGTGAGGTCCCGTATGCGGGGGACTCCCACCCCGCCGTGGGATACGTGAACACCCCGGTGGGAAGCGGATAGTCCACATCGGATATCTCGCTGGGCGAGGGGCTCGACGAGCGTGAGGACCCGGAGGACACGTTCGTAGGGGCGCCGCCCGGGAGCGGTTCGCCCCCGCGCTCGTCCGAAGCTGCCGGGATGTCGTCCGCCACGGTGGCTCTACTTTCCTGTTGGGGAGACTGACGTGGGTGTGGCCTTACTTGGACCGACGGCGCTTGGTGCCGGTCCCGGAACCATGCCGTGCGGTGCGCTGGGGCTCGTAGGAGTTGCTCCACTCCCTCGGCTCGGTCCCCCGCCCGGCGCTGTCACCGGCCGGTCGGGCCGGGGTGTTGTCGCTCAGGAACCTGGCCATTCCCCGGTTGGGGTTCCCGAAGGCGCGGGTCGCCTCCTCCGTCAGACCGGCGACGAAGCGAGGGTCCGTCGCGACGCGGGTGTCGATGCCGTCGAGCCGATGGGTGGTGGCGTGCGCGGTGTTGCGGCGTGGCACGCCTCCGAAACGGGGTGGGGCGCCGAGGTCGACGGGATCGGTCGTGCCACGGCGTGAGGGAATCGTTTCCGCGAAGCTGGGTACGGCACCGCGAGGGTCCCATGACCGCCCTGTGGGGTTCGTGTAGTCAGGCGGGGCGTCGACGGCTGTCGTCGGGGAGGCGACGGCGGTCGGGGAAGGGTCGGCCGCGGTCAGGACGGTCCCCTCGTAGCCCGCGAACGGGGAGGTGTCGAGGCCGAGGTCGCGACGGATCCGCTGCCGGATCTGGGCGTTGAGAGCGTCGGTCGCCCGGTCCGCGGTTTCCCGGAACCCCTGGGAGTCCTCCTCGATGAGGTCATTGGTCAGATCCTCGGAGGGCACTGGCTCGCTCCTTCTTCGTACGCCGTGGTACTCGGCGCCCGTCCTCCGGTACGACAACGGCCACGTACCGCGAGCGGTTCACCGGACCGAGCAGCGCCTGGCATGACGACGGCCCCCGCCAGGAGGCGAGGGCCGGTCGGTCGGGGCTCGGGTCACCCGTGGGTCTTGGCGAACTCCACGAGCCCGGTGAAGCCTTCACGGGTCAGGGCCAGGTGCGGGCCGCCCGGGTTCTTGCTGTCACGGACCAGGAAGTCGCCCGTGGCCGCCGCGTGTTCGGGGGCCCACTCGATGCACTCGCCGCCTTGGCCGCTGCTGTACGTGCTCTTGACCCACCGCAGGGGCCGGGGGCCGTGCGTGCTGCTCATCTGGCGTACTCCTCCGCGATCTCTCGAATCAGAGCCAGGGACTCCTCGGGGTCGCGGGCGGCAGCCCGCATACGCTCGTACGCCGCACGCGCGTCCTCCACCGCCGTGGCGGAGTCCGTCACGTGCGCTTGCCCCCAGCTCTCCGAGTACAGGACTGTCGCCCCCTCCTCGGGTGTCAGCAGGATAAACCGTAGAGCTGACGCCGGGGCACCCGAGTTGAAGCGGAGAACCTGAAGCACGATGTGGGGGTTTCCCGCCGCCGAGGCAAGGTGACGGAGCTGGTCGGCCATGACGGCCCGGCCGCCGACCTCCGTGCGCAGTACCGCTTCGTGGAGGATCACCCACAGCAGGGGCGGGGCCTCCCGCTCCATGACCTGTCGACGGGCCAGCCTGGCCTCGACCCTGGCCTTGATCTGGTCGTCGGTCTCGCGTGGGAGTGAGGCCCGGAACGTGGCTTCCGCGTACTCAGGAGTCTGCAACAGGCCCATGATCAGGGAGTCGGAGTAGTCCTCGATCCGGCTGGCCTGCTTCTCCAGGTTGACGTACGGCACGAACCAGCCGGGGTGGCCGCGCTCGCTCACCCGGACCAGCAGCCGGGCGAAGTAGCCGGAGGTGTTGAAGAACCGGTCGCACCCTTCGGCGAAGTGCGCCGACGGCAGCGCCCTGCCGTTCTTGACCTTGGAGACGTAGGGCTCCTTGTAGCCCGTGGCGTCCGCGAGTTGACGCTGGTTGGCGCCCTTGTGAGTCAGGGCCGCTTCCACTTCGCGCCCGAACCACGCCAGGCCGTTCGCGGGCTCACTGTACGGGTCGGTCAATGGCTCGGTCATCCGTGCGCTTCCCCCTGTTTCCAGCCGGTTTGGAAAGGCTTTCGACCTGGTGAGCGTACGCCTCGGTGGTGATGCTGTGAGTACGGAACGTGAGGATCGACCCCGTGTGGGGGACGGTCGTCCCATGGCGTACGGAGAGACCATGACGCAGCGGACAGAGGAACAGCCCTTGGAACAGGGGGAGTTGGTCCATGACCCGGAGACGGGCCGGGTGGGGGAGTACCAGGCGACGGTGGGGCCGTACGCGATGCTGCGTCCGGTGGGCGGTGGCCGTGAGTGGCAGGCCGACCCGGCGCGGATCCGCCCGGCCACGCAGGCGGAACGGCTGAGCGCCGGGGTCAGGGCGGCCAACGAACGTGCCCGTACAGCGGGTTTCGACGTGAGCCGTCCGCCGGTGCCGGTCGCCGGCTGTACGACCTGCGCGGACCTTGACCGTCAACGCGAGGCCGCGCGTGCCCGGTTCGACCACAGCGGGGTGACGGACGCCCACGTGCTGCTGCGTCAGCACCAGGAGCGGGAGCACGGCGAATGACCCGTCGGACGTTCCGGTACGTGCCGTTCACGATCGTCCAGGACGTGACGGCGGAGCCGGAGTACACGGCGCGCTGTGTCTCTGGAGACGAGTCGGAGTGCGGCGCCGAGTCCGGCGTACGGCACGACCCCGCGGAGGTCGAGGAGTGGCAGCGCAAGCACACGCAGGAGACCCGGCACCCGCGCTACCGCCGGAACTTCGCGGACTACGCGGTCATGGAGCCGCCTGACGGACTCCCGCCCGGACTGGAACCGGCGCGTGTCGTGCGGGTGCGTACGTCATGAGACGTGCCTTCCGTCGGTCTGATCGCCGGACTACCCTCTCCTTCGCCGTCTGTTGCTTTGGCTGCTCTCTGCATGTGAACCGGCAACTTTGGAGTGGTCGTATGGAACGATTTCCTTATTTCTTCTGACAAAGAGATCGGTGCGCACGGTGAAACTCTGGTTGGGGACGTAAAGAGCGAGGGTTCCATCATTCACATTTCTATACGCATGCTCTACCGGAGCCCCTTCCCCCATTCTCACGTCCTTGACGTAATCGTAATTGGCATATCTGTGCCCCCCGTAACCCATATCTATGGGGACTGATATCCTGCGCGAACCTGGCGTGACGTACAGCCCGTTTGTCTGGTCGTACGTCGGTTCGACCTGAGTGTTGGCATGGTTTGCGCCAGGGAGATAATTCCCGGGATTTTCTGCAGGGTTGCTCCATTCGGATAGATACGACTCGCCGGATTGGTTGGACCCTTTGGACCTCTTGGACCCCCCGGACCCCCCGGACCTCGCGGAATGGTGCCCCTCTGAATCGGACCCCCCTGATGAGCCCGACGCACGGTTGCTCGATCCAGAGTAGTAATACGGTGACTGATCTGAAAATGAGCTGACACTGGCAAAGCCTCTTACGGGATTTTGAATCGGGCCGCGGTAATCGTTGGGCGCGAGAGGTAGAATAGTGCGCTTGTAAAACCGAATCCTCTCGGCGTTGTATCCCGCGGCAGCGCTCATCGAGTAGCTACCTGGGACGGCCGGAAAGGGCTGGGTGCGGCGGATGTGCTCCGGGATCGCGTCTGGGTTACCATATGCCGACTGGTACACCCTTGGGTTCGTACCTCGTACCGGGCGACCCGGGATCATGCTGTGATTCTCGTTATTCGCATTCAGTTGGTTCCTGCTGAACATCTCCTTCAGGGCGACACTGGCCTCGGGAAAGGCAGCCTGCAGATCTGTCGCTACAATCATCAGGAGACTCTCGCAGGAATTGCAGGTCGGCTTGCTGGAGAGTGAGTCGAGGGAGATTTTCCATGGATCCGGAACGCCGCTAGCTTTGCGAGCCTCCCAACTAAGTCGAGCATCTGACATTGTTTTTATCTCGGCATCTATGCCGGCTTGCTCAAACTCGGGGTGCGATGTCACCCGCTCATCGGTTGCGTAAAAGGCCGCCGCGTTTTCATCCCTTCCGCTGCGGCTGACGGGCATCTGGTACGTTGTAATGCTTCCATCCAGTTCATGGAAGTGAAGGATGGCGGTGGCGAAAGTAAATCTCGCTTGACTCTTGGATTTTAGTTCTGCCTGAACGTCATTCCATGCCAATTCTCGTGCGGGAATATATTCTCCGCTCATGGGCATGAGATTCTCCTCTGCTAGAGACCTTCATGGATCACCGCAAGGGATGGGTGTCCTTCGCCGTTCGCTTCAACTGCCACAACGGGCAGACCAACGGAGCGGTTCATGCGATCGCAGACGTTGAACACGCCGGACTCGGATCGGACCGGCCGCCCGTGGGCCAGCCGCCTGGACAGGAACCGCGGTCTTCGGTGAACCGCATGCCGCGCATGCGCGTTGTGCTGCCTGGATCAGAGCCCGTCCTCGAAAGAGCGGATACGACATGCGCAGCCCTGCATCAGCTCCGGCTGAACCTGCCGAAGCGCCTACGGATCCCGTCTCCGTAACCCCGCCGCCCCCTCCTCCACCCCTTACACCGCAGTTCATCCTCTACCTGGAGGGGGCCGAGTACGCACGGACGCTGCGGCAGTTGACCCTGTGGACTCACCACGTGCTGCTGCCCGTCTACGGCCGAGAGGTCACCTCCACGGCTCCCTGGTGCTCGCGCTGGTGGGAACATATGGAAGCGGTCGCCCAACTCCATGGCCTCTGGCTCGCCTGGGGCGACTTGACGGGTCCCGGCTCCAGCATGAACGGCCCCG
This sequence comes from Streptomyces sp. NPDC047072, assembly GCF_040643855.1. Classification (NCBI taxonomy): domain Bacteria; kingdom Bacillati; phylum Actinomycetota; class Actinomycetes; order Kitasatosporales; family Streptomycetaceae; genus Streptomyces; species Streptomyces sp. NPDC047072. Next base: position 17,895 of record NZ_JBEYVC010000131.1, read on the forward strand.
CCACCTGGCACCGCGACTACCTGGGACCGGTGATGAACACCCTTCGGGATCCGGCAGGCCCGTTCGCCGGCTGCAAGCCCGGCTCTCACAGGGCGAAGGAGAAGCCCACGGTTGATGTCCTCGACCCGTTCGCACCACCGCCCCCTCCGGCCTGACGAAGGCGTGACGAAGGCGTGACGCACAGCCGGGAGCAGATGCCGCCGCACGCGCGCATCCGCTCCCGGCAGCCGGACGCCCACAAGGGGATTCGGGCTTGCAGCCGTTGAACCCGCCTGCCGGATCCCGCAGGTTCCGCATGGACGACGACGGTTCCGGGTGCTCCCGCCGGCGCGAGCACCACAGCGCTGAGGAGGTGACCTCACGGCCGTAGACCGGCAGGAGGTGCACCCGGAGAGCTGGCCGACGCAGGGCGTGACCGTATTCCGGCCCCTGCGGAGGGAATGCACTTCGGCGCGGCGACTGGTCGAGAAGGCGCGGCTCCTCGGGGTGCCGGGTGACGCGGCGTTCATCACCCGGCACCCCTGTGCGACATGGACTGAGCCCGGGCGATTCACCCGTGGGCGCGCGCCTCAGACCAGGATCGACGTCACATGCTTCGCCGTGGAGCCGGAGGCGGAGTCGTACGGGCATTGGTCCGAGCCAGCGGCTCACCGAAACCGGATGAAGAAGAGGTGCTGGATCCGGAACTCGCCACCGGTTGGCCGGAGCTCCCAGTCGCGTTGGGGCTCATGGTGTACTGCGCGTGGGGGTTCATCGTGTACGCCGCGTTGGGGCTCATGGTGTAGGTCGGGTTGGTGTACCTCATGTTGGGGCTCATGGTGTACGCCGAGTAGTGCCCCTGACCTGTGGAGTACGGGGCCGGTTGCGGGGCGAAGTAGGACTCGCCTGAGTCCAACGGCGCGGGTGAGTCCACGGGCTGATAGGACGTGGCGGGTGCGCGACTCGGCCCGCCGTAGGTCGGTGTCGTGAACAGTTCGTTCTGCGCCTGGTCCTGGTAGCTGTAGACCGGTGCCCCGGTGGCGGTCAGGGGCTGGGTCGGGAGGTACTGCTCCTCGGACGGGACCATGTACGCGCCGCCGCTGGCAACGGTGTTCACCGGCGCCAGGTAAGCGCCGTCGGCTGAGCCCGCCGGGGACCCCGTCGGCTGGGCCCTGCCCAGTCTCGTGCGGGTCTCCGAATCCGACGAATCGTACGACGGGTTCCCCTGTACCGCGCTGTGGGCTTCGAGTTTGGCCACCAGGGTCTGTTCGGCCGACGGCCTGGCAGGCCAGTTCGCGCCGGCGCTCGAATCCTGCGAGGGATGGCGCTGCCACCCCGCCATCTGCTGTGCCGTCACCTGCAACCCCTCGATGGGGAACGGCCCGTCCTGGCCGGTGATGAAAACAGCCGAGTCAGGGTCCGCATTCGCGTGCTCCAGGATTCGCCTGAAGTCTTCGAGCGACGTCTGCATGCCGTTCTGGTTGCGTATGATCGCGCGCGCCACCTGCTGGGTCTGGTATTCACGGCCCTGCTCCGCGATGTACGACGGTGTCCGGTCGAGCATCATCACCTGATCCCAGGATTCGCGGGACCTGATGGTGTACGTGGCCGTTTCGTCGAGGATGCCGGTCTGCTGGTTCCGTCGGCGCACGTGGATAGTCACACCGTCGACCTGACCTGCCTCCATCAGGTCCAGCAGAATGGGCATCTCGATGTTCTTCAGTACGCTGTTCTCGTCGATCCCCCGGTACACGTCCGCGTCCACCATCCCGCGTGAATGGCCCGTGTACGTGTGCGATGCCTCGCCCCACATATAATTCAGTGTGGGCAAAGGAGTGTTGAGGTCGTTGAACCTCTCCAGGTCGTCCATGAACGCCGCTCCGGGCGAGTACTCCAGGGTCCTTCCGTCATTGAAAAGGGCCCGCACCTCTGCCGGCATCCCAGTTGACTTCGACCATATTCCACTTTTCTTGACCTGCTTGCGGGCCGCCGCATTCCGGTCATCGTCCCAGTGTGAACTCCAGAAGCGCTCGTCCTGATTTTTCAGCCACCAGTCACCCCGGACCGAAAAGGCTTTCTTCTTGTCCAGCTCGCTTATGAGTTCCTTGACGACGTCCTTGTTTGCCGTCGGTGTCTTCCCGGCATTGATCTGTCGGCCTTCTTTTAGAAGGTGCTTGAAGAAATCGTTCGCGGCCTTGTGTAGGCTGGAATTTTCACCCTTCCTCAAGCCTCTGTACTGTTCCAGACGGCTGAATGCATTTTCGCGGGCACGCTTGAATTTTTTCTCATCGAAAGCCATCGCGGTCTCTTCCCCTTCTGCTTGGGCGGAACAGGGTGGTACCGGCCGAGCGACGGATCGTGTCGATCCACCGTGAGACTGGCCTTGGCCTCCGGGCCCGTCTCGGCGGGCAACAACGGCTCATACCACCCCGCGGTTCAACCACCGCGGTTCTCCCGCCACGCCGCTGAACCATCCGAGACGCCGGAGCCGTTGTGTCCTCTCAGCAGCCCGAACAGAGAGGAACGCCCATGACCGAGCGAAACCCGGCCGGCCGTCTCGGGTCGAGCGGACTCCTGGCGCGGCGCAGCTCCGGGGTGGGGGAGGGTAAGGGAGTGCCCTACCCCACCCCGGCCCCCTCGGGAGCCCTCGAACCCGCCTCCGTGGCAAGGGTCCCCGCCATCCCCCTGCCTCCGGGCCTGTTCCCCCTGCCCACCGGCTTCGAGCCGCTGACACAGCCCGTCCCGCCGATGACGGACCGCGAGGTGCTCTTCGGGTGATCGCGTGATGAAAGGGCCCGCCGGCTTCTGTCGGCGGGCCCTTTCCATGTGGATGGTGACGGTCACGCCCCCGGCCGCACCACCCCCAGAATCGGCATCGACGCCACCGGCGAGATGTAGATGTTCCGCCCCGGCCGCGGCGCCGAGATGATCTTGCCGTCGCCCATGTAGATCGCGACATGGCTGGCGTCGGAGAAGTAGATGACCAGGTCGCCGGGGCGCATCGACGAGACGGGGATGCGTTTCAGGCCCGCCCACTGGGCTTCCGACGTGCGGGGGATCGTGAGGCCCGCGTGCAGCCACGCCTGGGACGTGAGGCCGGAGCAGTCGTAGCTGTTCGGGCCCGTGGCGCCCCACTGGTAGGGCTTGCCGATCTGCTGGTAGGCGAACTCCACCGCCTTCTTGCCGGCCGCCGTGGTCGTCTTGGAGACCTTGGAGAGGACGCCGGTGCTCTCCCACTTCGCCTGCGCCGCGTCCGCGTCCGCAGTGTCCATCGCGGCGATCTGCTGCCGCTGCGAGGCTGCGAGGCGCGACTCGATCCGCTTCGCGTCGGCGATGCGCGTCTCGATCGTCTTGCGCTGCTTGGCCTTCTCCGTGCGATTGGCCTTCAGGTCGGCCAGCACCTCGGTGGCCTCGTCCTTCCGTACCCGCAAGGAACTCTGCGTCTCCGACAGCGAGTCGATGACGTCCTGCGTGCTCTCCTGCGTCTGCCGGACCAACGACGCGTTGTCCAGGGCGCGTTCGGGATCGTCGGAGAACGCGAACTGCACCTCCGCCGGCAGGCCCCCGCCCCGGTACTGGGCGCGGGCCGCCGCCCCCGCCAGCAGCGTCAGCTTGCCCAGCTTCTTCTCCGCCGTGCTCACCTGCGCCCGCAGCGTACGGACCCGCTTCTCCTGCTTCTTCACCTTCACGTCGGCCGCGTTGTACTTGTCCGTCGCCGCCTCGGCGCTCCGGTAGAGCTGTTCGAGTACCGCCCGCACCTCGGCGAGGGTGCTGGGCTCGGCACGGGCGGGCGGCTGGATGGTGGCCGTCAGAGCCAGCGCGATGACGGCGGTGGCCGTCACGCGGAGGCTCGGTGCGCGCGGAGTACGTCTCATCGGGACCTTCACTCCCTTCGTCCGTGGACGTTCGCTCGCACAACGGGACCGAAAAGGGCGCCGGTTCAAGGTCCGGCCTGTGAACCCGCCCGCATTCAGGGCCCGTTGTGCTCAGAAGGGGGCGTGAAGGAGAAAGGTGCCGTATGAGCGAGGCGTTGGTGCTGCTCGCGCTGTTCACCGGGTTCGGTCTCGGATTTCTGGTGCAGGGCGTCCGGGGAGCCGTCAGGGCGCTGCGACTGACCATGCGCGGGGTGCGCGTGCGGGGCGTCGTCACGGAGCGGGTGGTGGGGGACGGGCGGCACGGCGGACTCGTGGTGTTCACCGACCACCTCGGCAGATCCCTGATCCTCGACCCCGGGCCGTACGCAACGCTGTGCGGGCTGCCGCCCGTCGGCAAGGAGGTCGACGTCGTCTACCTGCGCAAGCGCCCCCAGTCAGCCCGGCTGTGCAGCGTACGGCACCTGCTGGCACCGTCGTTCGGCTGGTTCCTGGCCTCGACGCTCGCCTTCGGCACCGGGGTGGTGGTCTCCCCGTGACATCGATACTCTCCGAGAGATCGAGGGTCCCCGATCTCGACATCCTCCGAGGCTTCGCCCTCCTCGGCATCCTCATCGTCAACGCCCTGATGATGGCCGGGCCTTACTACGCCTTCGGCGGCGGCCCCCACTCCACGACCCTCGACCACACCGTCGCCTGGCTCGTCGCCGCTCTCGTCGCCACCAAGTTCTACGTCCTCTTCTCCTTCCTCTTCGGCTACAGCTTCGTGCTCCAGCAGCGCTCGGCCGAACGCGCCGGGGCGTCCTTCGCACCCCGCCATCTCCGGCGCACCCTGGGCCTGTTGGGGCTCGGCGCCCTGCACGCCGTCGTCCTCTACCCCGGCGACATCCTCACGGCGTACGCCTGCCTCGCCCTGCTCCTCTACGCGATGCGCGGCCTCACCCCCCGCACCGCGATCCGCGTCGCGGTTGGACTGATCACCATCCTCTCCGCACTCCTCCTCGCCCGCGGCCTCCTGAACGTCGCCTACTCCGCGCCCTTCACCGTCGACGAGTACGCCCCCTACACCGCCGACTTCGTCACGGCCCACCGCGGCGATCCCCTGTCCGTCCTCGCCGTCCACCTGCGCGAACTCCCCTCCCACATCGAGGCGAACCTGATCTACGCGCCCGAGTACTTCGCCGCGTTCCTCGCGGGCCTCGCGGCGGCCAAGGCCCGGCTCGTGGAGCGACGAGGCCAGGACAGACAGTGGCTGCGCCGGACCTTCCTGCGCTGCCTCCCCGTCGGTCTCGCCGGCGGTGTCGTCACCGCGTGCTGCGGCAAATGGCCTCTGGACTACCGGTGGTTCGACGTCGGCTACGCGGCGGCCGTCCTGACCGGACCCGCACTGACGGCGTCGTACGCCTGCGGGATCCTCCTTCTCCTCAGCTGCGAGAACCACAAAAGCGCCCGGAGAACGGCTACTTGGCTCGCCGCCTCCGGGCGCATGGCCCTCACCCACTACCTCACCCAGTCGCTCGTCCTCGCGTGCGTCTTCACGGGCTACGGCCTCGGCCGCTACGACCGTCTCGGCACCGCCACCGTCGTAGCGGGCTGCTTCCTGCTGTACGGCGTCCAACTTGCCCTGGGCAAAAGGCTGATGGGCCGCCGACGCTACGGCCCCGTCGAGCTGCTGCTCCGCACGGTCACCCTCGGCCGGCGCCCCGCGATCAGTACACCGGCCCCTTCGCCAGATCGACCCCCGGCATCAGCTTCGCCGCCGCCCGCTCGGTGATCGCCGCAGCCTCCGCCTTCGCCTGAGCCGAGATCGCCCCCGCCCCCGGCTCCTTGTACCAGGGTCGCAGCTTGATCACGGCAGGCCGGATACCGGTCGCCAGCAGCAGCGCCGAACCCTTGGGCAGAGCACGGATCTTGTCCGGGGGAAGCGCCGACTCCTGGCGGTAGGAGTACGAGCGGGACGTCCCTTCCTTACCCCTGTTGATCGTCGGGGTCTTCACATCGTGCTGCCCCACCAGCGTCGAGATCTTCTGCACGAAGTCCGCGTCGTCGAGACCGGCACCGAGCAGCTTCACCGTCGCCGCGCTCCACAGTGCGTCCATGCCCATCTCGCCCCAGACGCGGGCGCCCTGGCGGTAACTCTGGAGCAGGGTAACGACGTTGATGCCACGCGAGCCGAAGTGCGAGTACAGGTCGGGGAGATCGGAGATGCGGCAGACGTTCGCCGCCTCGTCCAACACGGCGGTGAGAGGGGGGTCCAGGCGGCCGCCCATCCGTTCCGCCGCCACCACACCCGCCCGCATCGTCGCGTCCGCGATACCCGCGATGACGCCCGCCGCCGAGCCACCGCCGTCCTTGGACAGCAGATACAGCGTGTCGTTGCCGAGGACGTGCTTGTGGGGGTCGTACTCCGGGACGTCCACCTGAGGGGTGACCCAGGCGAGGATCTCGGGGTCCAGGAGGCAGGAGACCGTCTGGCGGGCCGTCTCGAAGATGCCGTCCCGGGTCTCCACCGCGCCCTGGACCGTGCCCCTCAACTGGGCCGACATCGCGACGAGTCCGGCGTCTTTCAGCAGGTCGATCGGCGTACGGTCGGCCGGGTCGGCGAGCCAGCCGAGCAGGTCCACGACCTGGGCCTTGCCTCGGGCCGCGGCCAGGAACAACGCCGTCAGCGTGTTCTGCGCCGCCGAGATCCAGAAGTCCTTCTTCGCCGTGTCGTCGTTGACGGAAGCCACGAAGTGCCCGGCCAGCCGCCGCGCCCCCTCGATCGTGTGGCACTCGCCGAGCATGTTCCACCACATCTCGCGCGGGGAGTGCGCGATGCCCTGCGGGTCGAACGTCCAGACCCTGCCCGCCTTTTCGCGCTCCGCCTTCGTGACGGCGTACACGTCGGACTTGTTGGAGGTCAGCAGTACCGCGCCCTGGGCGCGCAGCACCCGGGGGATGGCGATGCCGGTCGACTTGCCGGCGCGCGGGGCCATCAGGTCCAGCTCCACGTCCTCGTAACTGCTGCGCAGTTCGGGGCCTCTGGGGTCCAGATCGCCGAGGAGGTTGCCGGTCTCGTCGGGGTGCAGCTCGTCGCGGCCGTTCAGCGAGGGGCGCAGTTCGCGGGCGCGGGCCTCGATGCCCTTCGGGCACATGGAGGCCAACTCGCGGGGGCCCGCCAGGTTCTTGGACTTCTTGCCGAAGAATCCGAAGCCGAAGTGGTCCATCACGAAACGGGCGATCAGGAAGACCGGCACGACGAAGAGCACCAGGACCAGCAGCATGCACGCGTACGCGACGGCCGGCGGGGTCCCCGGCCACAGGGGCCCCGGGCCCTCGCCCGCCAGGGCGCTGATGGTGTCCATGGAGTAGGGCGGGGCGTCCCAGCCGTGCCCGGTGATGCCGGAGGCGAGGGTGCCGCCGAGCCAGGCGACCGTGAACAGCGACATGACGGTGCCGAAGGCCGCCACGATCGCCCAGTACAGCTGGTCCTGGATGCCGCCGGACCCACCGCCGCCGCTCACGCGCCCCACCCCCCGGAGTAAGCATCTTCCTGCGAGGCCCGCGCCACTTGGCGGGCGGCCTCCGCCGCCTGCTGCTCCACGGCCTCCTCGTTCGGCGTCCAACGGGTGTTCGTGTTGTGCAAGTGCCGCTCCGCGTCCGTGATGGCGACCTTGATCGGGATCCCGGGACGGCCACCGACCTTGATGAGGAAGCGCCCTCGGCCGGGCGGCTCCTCGTTCTCCCCGGCCGTGCCCCAGCCGGGCGGCGAGGACCAGGACGAGACGAGTTCGATCTCGCGCCTGGACAGGCCCACCACCTTGCCGAGGTCCTCCATCTCGGCCTTGGGCAGCCCGGCGCAGACCACCATCCCGGCACGTTCCACGAAGCCGCGCGCCTTGGCGCGGTCGGAGTCGGTGCCTAGGGCCTCGGCGTCCTTGAGGGTGTGGGTGATCTTCGCGTCGCCCAGGCCGAGGGAGCGGTTGAGTCGGGTGAGCGCGTCGATGCGGTCGACGATGCCGGAGGCGGCGCGGAGGGGGCGCCACAGCTCGTCGAGGACCGTGAAGAACCAGCGGCGAGGCGCCAGTCCGGCGTCCGCGAGGGCGTGCGAGGCGGCCACCGTGCCGAGCCCGTCGTTCCAGGCGGCGAGCATCGCGGCCGCGGTGAGCTGGGTGTCGGCCTCGCCGATGCCGGAGATGTCGATGCACACGGCGGGCGCGTCGGGGTTGATGTGGGTGGAGGTCTCCGAGGCGAAGGTGTCGCCGAGGGGGCCGTCCAGGATGCCGAGCAGGGAGCGGTGCAGGGGGTCGACGGCGTCGCGGTAGCGGGCGTCGTCGCCCCGGTCGAGGGTGACCGCGCGGACCCGGTCGGGGCCCTCGGTGAGCACCCGCAGCACGTCGGGCAGGAGGACCGCGCGGCCCGCCGGAGGGCGCAGCCGCAGTTCGTGCAGCACGGCCGACAGGACGGACTGCTCGTGGTCGTCCATCGGCCGGCCGCGCACGATGGTGATGAGCGCGGCGACCATGTTGAGCACACGGCCGTGTGCCTCGGCGCTCAGCACCTCGCCCGCCTTGCCGCCGATCTTCTTCGCGGCGGCGCCCATCGCGCCCGGGTCGAGGACGTTGATGCCGCCCCGCCCGCGCCCGATGGAGATCACCTGCCCGCCCAACGCCCGTACGGTGTCGGCGTAGTCGGGCTTCAGATCGCCAAGTACGAGGGGTACGACGCCTGTTGCCGACAGGCCGATCAACATCCGGTTGATGAGCGTGGACTTGCCCAGACCCGGCATGCCCAGCATGAACAGGGATGGGTTGGAGATGTAGCGGGCCCGCGTGAACCAGTTCAGCGGGTCGCCGCAGACCGTGGCACCGGTGAACAGGTGCTGGCCCAGCGGCACTCCGGTCATCGGTGAGCCGGAACCGGCCGCGAACGGCCACATGCCGCAGGCCTGGACGGTCGTGGCGCGCCACATGGTCGGTGGATCGAGATACCCGACCTTGCCGCCGCCCGCGCCCTCCCAGCCGCGCTGGGGGATGTACAGCTTCCGTGGGCGCGGCGGAGGCTTCTCCTTCTTCGGTTGCTCCGGAGGCGCCCACCCGGCCGCCCGCTCCTCGGCGAGCCGGTCCTCCAGCTCGGCCCGCTTGCGCTCGCTCCGCCGGCTCACAGCGCCTCCTGCAACTCGTGCGGTATCAGGGTCTGTTCCCACGGCAGGATCCCGGCGGGCAGGGTGCAGCTGAACGCCGCCGCCTGCATCCGGTCGGCCGGCCGCATCAACACCCGTGCGGCGGCTGTCAGGTTGCGTACGGCGACGGTCGCGTCCGCGAGCTCGGCCGCGGAGTCGACGGTCACCGTCAGCATCAGCGAGAACTCCACGAGCCCCGCGCCCGCGGCCTCCTCCGCCGCGGCCTGCTCGGCCGCCTTCATCTCGGAGGCGGCGCGGGCCTGGACCATGCCCTTGCCCGAGGTCGCCATGAACTGGGCGCTGCGCCGGTCGGCCTCCACCATCCGGGCCGAGGTGGCCGGGTCGATGGGCCGGTAGACCAGGGCCACCCGCTTGCGCCGGGTGGCCGGGGCCGCCTCCAGCATGCCCCGCAGCACCGAGGAGCGGACCGTGCCGCGCGGCGCCAGCGTCATCAGCCACGTGCGGGAGACCCCGGAGTCGTGCTGGTAGGCGTTGACCGTCTCGACGGCCGCGGCGGGACCGCAGTCGTCCCACTCCAGACCCGTACCGCCGTGTGTGGCACGGGCGTTGAGGACGTCGGCGGAGACCGCCGGGTCGTAGGCGACCCGGATCACCTCGGCGATCCGCTCCGCCGACAGCGGGTACGCGGAGCCGCCGCCCGCCGCGACCAGCCCGCTGAGCAGACCGGGGATGCGGACCGCGAGGTCGGCGATCACGTCCTCCTTCTTGCGCCGCTGACCCGGCATGACGCCGTAGGTCAGGGTGATGTAGGTGTGCATCTCCGAGGAGGCGTGCGGATACCGCTGGACGACCTCCTCCATCACGGCGCGCGCGGCGGGCGGCGCGTCCTTGTGGATGCGGGGGAGCACCTCGTGGGCGAGCCGGGTGCCGGTGTCCGGGGCGGTCTCCACGATCACCGCGGCGCCCTTCAGCCCCGGTTCGTGGGAGAGCCGGGCCAGCCACTCGCCCCACAGGGCCACCCAGATGTCCACCTGGTCCGGGTCGATCAGCGAACCGCCGTCGGGGTCGCAGCCGAGCACGATCGTGTACAGGTTGCGCGCCGGGTGGTGCAGCACGCCGAAGGGCCGGTCGTAGGCGTCCCGGCCCTCGGTCGCGGTCACCTTGTTGAGCAGCCCCGGCGGCCGGTACCGGCCGCCGGGGCGGGCCGACAGCGGCCCGGAGACGTACAGGTGCGCGCCCTTCGCCTTCCGGCGCCACCAGCCGATCCGCAGCGTGATCAGCTGGTACACGTTGCGGCCGTCCTGGGTCCGTACGGCGAGCGGCGCCAGCGTCAGCGCCATCGGCACACACACGGTCAGCGCGGCCTCCAGCGAGATCAGCGACGCCAGCAGGGTGACGACCAGCCCACCGAAGAGCCCGAAGGTCCCGACGAGCCCGAGCGGCCCGAGCCCCGGCCTCCGTGGCCTGCGCCAGTTTCCGTAGGTCGGGTGGGTGACGGCTTCAGTGGACATGGGGATCGGGTTTCCCTTCTTGAAGTGGCAAGAGGAGGAGGGGAGTTGCGAGTACGGCGACGGGGGCGCCGCGGGTGTGCGGGGTTACGGCGACGGGGGCGCCGTACATCTGGAGGGGCGGTGGCGGGAGGTGACCGCCGGGCCCCTGGGGGAAGGGGACCCGGCGGTCGGTCGGGGGTGCGGTGCGCACGGGCGGGGGTCTCCCCGCTCCATGCTGCCCCTGGCGGCGCGCCGCCGGTATCCGCTGGCCGTGTTCACGGTGACGCTCGGCGCTGCTCTGGCCATCGGCGACAAAGCCTCCTGGATC
>NZ_JBEYVC010000132.1:0-28554 GCF_040643855.1 Streptomyces sp. NPDC047072
AGCCGAGGTTGCGCAGCGGGTCGAGGCCGGGATCGCCGACAGCGGTGGTACTGGCGAGATGGCGGGGGGAGACATAGACGTCTCCGTCGATGGTGTCGTTGTGGAGTGGCACAGGATCCTGGGAAAGGAAGGGAGGCAGGTCAGGGGCAGGGGATCAGGTGGTGAGGGCGAAGGCCGTTCGCAGGTCGGAGGGGCTGCCGGTGTAGTGCAGCGTGCGCAGTCCCAGGCGGCGGGCGGCGCGGCAGTTGTCGGCCCGGTCGTCCACGAACAGGACGCGTCCCGGGTCCGCGATGCCCGTGGCGGCCAGGGCGTGTTCGTACGCGGCCGGATCGGGCTTGCACACTTCCAGACGGGCCGAGTACAAGGCGTCGTCCATCAGGTGGCGCCGCCAGTCGGTGGCGTCCAGGACGTTGCTGAGGTGGGCCGGGGCGTTGGAGAGCAGCACCATGGGCAGCCCCGCGGTCCGGGCGCGGTACAGGATGTCGAGGACGTGGGGGTCGATGTGGGTCCACATGGCGGTGTCGGCCGTGCGTAGTTCGCGCAGCAGGCGCGGGCCGGGGTGGTAGCCGAGCACTTTGGCCCAGTACGCGAGGTCGCTGAGCTGTCCGGCGTCGTAGGGTTCGCGGGCCTTCCAGAAGGCGTGCTGGAGGGAGGCGAGGTCCGTGTCGGGCCAGCCGGCCAGCCTGGCGAGGTGCTGCCACTGGGCGAGGGTGGGCTGGACGCCGATGACGCCGTTGTAGTCAAGGATCACGGCGTCCACGCCGGTCAGGGAGGCGTAAGTGTAGGTCAAGGGGCGGCTTTCTCCAGGGCTTTGGAGGCGAGGACAGCGACGGTCGCGGCGAGGAGGGCGGGCAGCAGCAGCGCGTGCGGCAGGGCGGTGAAGGTGGCGAGGGCGCCGATGAGGGCGGGGCCGGCGAGCAGGCCGACGTAGCCGGTGACCGCGACGGTGGCGACCGCTCGCGGGCCTCCGGTGCCGGCGGCGGTGATCAGGCTGGGAATGGTGACGGACAGGCCCAGGCCGAAGGCCGCCCAGCCGAGCAGGGCGAAAATGATGGTGGAACCGGCCAGGCCGGTGGCGAGGCCGAGCGCGGCCACGGTGGCGCCGGTACGCACGAGTGCGGGGGCGCCAAGGCGGGCGCTGAGCCGGTCACCGGCGAGACGGCCTGTGGCCATGGCGCCGCTGTAGACAGCGTACGCTGCCGCGCTGGTCGCGGTAGTCGCACCGAGGTCATGTAGGTGGACGGAGGCCCAGTCGGCGGCGGCTCCCTCGCCCAGCAGGGTTGCTGCCGCGAGCGCGCCCAGCAGCCACAACCGGGGCCGCGGCAGGCCCCGGCGCCCGTCCTGGCCCGGGGCGACACGGCGGTGGACGGGTTCGAGTGCGGGGGCGGCGACGCAGCGCGTGAACCTGCTCGCCGCACATGCCGCCCCCGCGACAGCGGTGGCGACGGCGGTGAACACGACGGTGTGGGAGGCTTGCGCGGTGGCCGCGGCCAGCGCGGCGCCGGCGAGCGCGCCGAGGCTGTACGCCGCGTGCAGCCCGGCCATGACCGGGCGGCCGTAAGCGTCCTGGACCCGGACCGCGGCAGCGTTGGCGGCGACGTCGAGGACACCGTGCGCGGCGCCGAAGACCAAAGCCGCTGCCAGAAGACTCTCCAGGCTGTGACAGGCCCCGAGGACGGCGAGACAGGCGGCAAGACCGATGGCGCCGCCGGTCAGCAGCACGGGGAGGCGAGCCGGGTGGGCGAGGCGTCCGCCCATCTTCAGTCCGGCGACCATGCCGAGGGCGGCGGCCAGCAGGACCAGGGCGAGGGCGGGGGGGGCTCATCTCGGCGGCGTGCTGGACGTCGGGCATGCGTGCACCCCAGACGGCCATCACCACGCCCAGGCCGGCGAAGTACCCGGTCAGTAGTCGGCGGCTGCGCGCCAGTTCGGGCGCCACGGTCTGCTTCACGCCGTGTTCTCCCCAGCGCCCGAGGCACTCTGCGTGGCTGGTGTCACCTGAACGTCGAGGGCGCGGTAGGCCTCCTGGGCGCGGGCCTGGGCGAGGGTGGCGCTCGACCCGGTGGTGATCAGGTAGCCGATGCGGGCGGTGAACAGGTCGCCGCCGTCCTGCGGGAGCACGAGCCGGTCGCCGGCCTTTCGTTGGAAGCGAACGCGCTGCACGCCCGCGACGGGTTCCCTCATGCGGCAGGTGGTGAGGGTGCCGGAGTAGGCGGGGTAAAGGAAGCGGATCGCCGCGGCCTGGTGACGAGCGGGGGTGAGGTCGGGGGTGCGTCCGCAGGCGATGTCGGCGGCGGCGCGGGCGAGGTCGACGCCGGTGGCCAGGTGGACGAGGTGGCTGATCATGTCGCCAGCGATCCTCGCGTTGACCTCGATGAGGCGGGGGCGGTCGTCGACTAGACGGAGTTCGACGTGGCTGACGCCGTCGGTGACCCCGAGGGCCTCGAGCGCGGCGACGGCGGCCGGGGCCACGACGGCACGGAGCGGGTCGCCGGCGTCGACCACGTGCGCCAGTTCCTCGAAGTACGGCGCGCAGCCGACGGTCTTGCGGGTGACGGCGACGACGGTGCTCTGCCCCTGATGGGTGACGCACTCGACGCTCATCTCCGGACCGTCGAGATACTCCTCGACGAGCACCTGGGTGCTCTCCACGCCCTGGTCGGCGGTCCTGGCAGCGACGGCGTACGCGCCTGGCAGCTCGTCGGCGGTGTCCACGCGGACGACGCCCATGCTCGCGGCGTGCGCGGCGGGCTTGAGAACGACCGGGAAGCCGATACGCAGGGCCGCAGCCTGTGCCTCGTGCTCGGTGCGCACGCTCACCGAGGCGGCGGAGGGCACCCCGTGGCGGGCGAACAGGCTGCGGCTGGTGTGCTTGTTGCGGCAGCCTTGAAGTGCCTCGGGGGTCGTGGTGGGCAGGCCCAGCCGGCGGGCGAGCCGGGCGACGGGGACGAGGTGCCACTCGGTCCACGTCATCACCCCGGCTAGCGCGTGCCGCTCGGCGAGCGCGCGCCCGGCCTCATTCAGCGCCGTCTGGTCGGCAAGATCGGCGACCTCGTGGTCAAGGACGAACTCCTTCTCCCAGGTCGGCTCGGCGCCGGAGACGAGGACGACGTCGTAGTGGGCGGCGACGCTCTCAAGGCAGGTGCCGCGATACGCCTGGGCCTCCATGTCGGCGGCGGCCACGACCAGAACGACGGGGCGAGAGGACAACAAGGGCTCCAAACGGTGCGATGGGGACGGCGAGTTGAGGCACGGTGTGTGGGTCAGGGGGTGCGGCGTCGGCGCCGCTCGAAGGCGGACGCCCACTGGGGGTGGTCCTCGATCAACGTGCGGGCGTACGGGGCGGTGAAGGAGTTGTTGAGTCCGCGCCCGCCCGCCGGGAGCTGCCAGCGCAGGTCCGTGAACAGCGCCTTCAGCCCGACCCGGGTGGCGCCGAGGGCGATCCGGTCGGTCAGCGTCGGGCGCGCACCCGCTCGCAACGACGGCCGGTCCACCGGCAAGGCTTGGGGGGTGGCAAGGGTGCGGGCTGTGGGCATGGAGGCGGTCTCCGAGGGGGGATCTGGGCGTGACCGGGCGGGTCAGAGGCATCGGGCGCGCAGGGCGGGGGCGGTGCGCAGCCGGGCGAAGGCGGCGGTAAGGCCCAGGGCCTGCAGTGCGGCGCACAGGGTGATCAGGTGGCCGAGCTGGGTGGGCGGCACGGTGGCGACCAGGACGCCGGCGATGGGGAAGGGCAGCAGGAGCAGCAGAATGGTCAGCGACAGGGTGGCGCCGAACACGTCGGCGGGGATGAGACGGGAGCGCACGGTGCGCAGCACGACCGTCATGCCGCCTTCGCCGGCCATGAGGACGGCGATCAGGGCGAGATAGGTGTGGTAGGTGTCGGCGAAGGAGACGGCCAGGCACGCGACGGCGGCGATCGTGGCGGACACGGCGCCGACCAGCCACAGGCCGAAGCGGTCAATGGAGCGGCGGCAGACGGCGACCGCGATGAGGGTGGCGACGGCGGCGGCAGACCAGATCAGCCCGACATCGGCCATGGAGTGTCCGAGCTGTTGGACGACGATCACCGGAGTGGCGGCCTGCAACAGCCCGACGGCCAGGTTGGAGACCGTCAGCCCGGCCACCAGCCAGCTAAGGGTCGGCAGCGCCCGCAGGACCGACCATCCGGTGCGCAGCCCCTGGAGGACCGGCAGCGGCGCGGCGGGCTTGGCCCGGTGGCTCTCGCGAGGTGCCAGCATGCTGGTGAGCAGCGAGAAGACGGCGATCACGCCCAGCATCGCGGCGGCGCCCGCCCAGTCCAGCAGCAGCCCGGCCAGTGCCGGGCCCAACAGGGTGGCGACCTGGTCGATGCCCAGCAGCGCCGACTGCACGCGGTGCGCGCGGGCGCCAGCCTGACGGCCGGCTGCCCCGCCCGCGGTCTCGGCCGCGATGTAGGAGCATTCCCTGAGGATTCCGGTCAGCGCGGCGAGCAGCATGACGGCGAGCGTCGCGCCGTGACCCCCGGCTTGCGTTGGCAGGATGACCGCGGCGGCCAGGACGACCAGGGCCCGGCCGGCGGAGGCGGTACGGAGCACAGCGGTCGTGCCGTGGCGGTCGACCAGCGTGCCGGCGAAGGCGAACGCGCCCAGGCGCGGCACCCATTCCAGCGCGAACGCGAGGCCGGTCAGGGCCGCGGAGTGGGTGGTGGCCAGCACCAGCAGCGGGATGCCGTAGGTGGCCATGGCGAACGCGGCGGCGTCCGTGCTGCGCGGCAGGTAGATGCTGCGCAGGAGCGTGGGAACCGGCCGACGGGCATGACGGGGTCCGGCACAGGACCTCACGCAGCGCGCCCCGATTCCTGCGCCGAGTTCAGGGAGCGGGCGGTTTCCTGGCGCAGGACGCGCGGGTGCGCCGTGAGCCAGGCGGACAGTGCCGCCCAAGGGGCCTCCGGGTCAGATGCTGCGCCGGTGTGCTCCGGGCTGTCGTCCTGCGGTTGGAGGGCGTACTGGACACGTGTGACGAAGTCACTGGCCGGGTCGGGCAGTTGGCGGGCCCGGGCCCAGCGGGCGGCGGTGTCGTACACCTCGGCGAGGTCCTGGCCGCTCGCGGTGAGCTGGTAGCGGGCCGTGGCGTGTCCACGGGCGTGGATGAGGCCGAGGGAGTGTGCGGTGTCGATGGCGTGGCGCAGTTGTCCGGTGGCGAGGTCACCGAGGGCGCCCTGGAGGCTGCCGCGCCGGCGGCTGATGGGGCCGTTGTCGTCGATCTCAGTGACCAGGCGGATCAGCGCCGGCAGGGTCAGGGTCTGGATCGCGCGTCGTTCGCGCAGGATGCGGGCGGGCGGGGAGGCGGTCATCGGCGGGGGCCTCCTGTCGGGGTGATGGGGCGGGCGGGTATCTGGTGGGAGAAGAGGTCGCCGGGTTTCCAAGCCGGGCCGTGGGGCGGCGCGATGGTGGCCAGGGCCGGGGCGGGAGGCGGCGCGGCCGGAACTGCGGGTGCCGGAAGGCGGGCGGGGGTGGTTGCCCACGGGCCGGAGCGGGTCCGGGAGGGGGCGCTCCCTCGTCGGCGAAGCGGGTCGGTCTCGGCGGGTGGGCGGGCTGCCCAGGTGGTGATGGCCTTGAAGACGGGGGCGAGTGCCTGGCCGCTGGCGGACAGCTGGAAGTCGCCCTTGCCGACGGCCGTGACGAGGCCGTCGGCGACCAGGCGGTCCAGCGGTTTGTAGACGGTGTTCAGTCCGTAGCCGGGCATGGCCTCGGCGGCCAGGGTCTTGGCGCTGGCGCGGCCCCGGGACATGAGGGTCATCAGGATCGGGGTGGCGTGCCGCGGAGAGATCAGGACGATGGTGTCGTCGATGTTCTGGGCCGGGGGGATCCGCTCGGGCTCCAGCGCTCCGGTGGCCTTGCTGGTGACGAGCTGCTTCTCCAGGTGGGTGTCGCCCCAGGAGGCGATCTGGGCCAGGACGGGCAGCAATTCCGTGCCGCGGCGGGTCAGGCCGTAGGTGACGTGGCGCGGGGCGTACTCGGTGCGTTCGACGACGCCGGCGCTGGTGAGGTGGCGCAGCCGGGGGTGGAGCTGGCCGTCGGCGAGCCACGGCAGTTTGGGCTTGATCTCGGCGTAGCGCAGCGGCTGGGAGGAGAGGGTCATCAGCACCCACACGCTCCAGCGGGGGGTGAGCAGATCCAACGTCTTGGTGACACTGGCGAGGTCGTTCGGGGGGACGAGGGGCTGAGCGGTGGTGGCCAAGGATGGTGCTCCTCAAGCGGTGCGGGGCAGATCAGCGGGTGCGGGACGGGGCGGGCGCCGGGGCGGCAGGTGGGGGTGGCATCGCAGGTTCGGGGTCCGGGGCCGGTGCGCGGCGCAGTCCTGCCAGGACCGCGCCGGTGTTCTTGGCGCAGGTGTCGCGGGTGGCGACGGCCTCGGCGATGCGGCGGGCGCAGTCGAGGATGTGCCCGGCGGCGAAGCGGCCGATCTCCCGGTCGGGGGCGGTGAGCTCGCGCAGCCTCGCCAGCTGGAAGGCGATCGTGCGTTCGGCGAGGACCAGGTCGCTGTGGCCGCCGGTGAGTGCGGCGAGCAGGGTGGCGTCGGGAGTGCTGTCGGCGAGGGCTTCGAGTTCGGTGATCGGCTGCCCGAACAGCGCCTCGATGCGCTGGGCGATGATCTCGGAGACCGGGTGAGCCGTCTCAGGCTGGGGCAATCGGCGGACCTTCAGAGGCGGCTGGTCCGCACCGCCCCGGCACCGGGGGCGGGCGGGGCAGTGACGGTGATCTTCGGCTGGGCGAACTGCACGGGCTGGCGCGGGCGCTGGCCGGGAGCGGGCATGGTCCGCAGGAGGTCGTCGAGGGCGGCGACGTAGCCGTTGCGGCCGGCCAGCGCCGCGTCCAGCCAATGGGCGTCCCAGCGCAGGTCTTCGGCGGACAACTCGCCCAGGTCGCGATCGGCGGACATCGCGGCGCGGACGCGGTCCCGTACGCGGACGACCTGTTCCTCGGCGACGGCGAGGAAGCTGCGCAGTTCCAGCGCACGCTGCAGTGCGGCATCCGTCTCGCAGCGGGCCGCCTGCGCATACAGGTCGGCGACGGATGCGCCGAATGCCTTCTCCAGCGCGGTGTCGCGGCTGGTGGCCTTGTCGATCACGTTCATCGCGTCACCCCTCGCGCTGGAACACTCCGCGTGCCGGGCGGTGTGGGCGCCAAGGTGGGCAAAGCGGGGGCGCGGCGCGCGGCAGGGGTGGCGCCCCGCCAGGCGCCGGGTCCGCGCTTGCCGGGGGCGAGGGGGTCGAGGAGGTAGTCCACGACCATGGCGCGCCCGTCCCGTGCGGCGACCGCGGTGTTGACCCGGTGGGCCAACTCCATGGCGGCGTCGTCGAGTTCGCCCGGCTCGGTGCCTAGCGCCGCGACGAGCGCGTCCTCCGCCGTGTCGAGTGCGTCCTGGGATTCGGCGAGCAGGCCGTACCAGCGCACGACGCTGGTGGCATCCGGGGTGGCCTGGGGTGCCGCCGCGACTGCTCGGCGCAGATCGGCGAGCGGCATCTCAAAGCGGTCTTCGATCCGCTCGGCGACGACGCCCAGCACGTCCTGGCTGATCTCAGGCACGAAAAGGGCTCCTATCATTCGCGTTCTCGGGGGCGGGAAATCCTGGGCCGCGAATCCGGTCAGCACGGAGGCAAATCATCGAACTCACATGCCGCACAGGGGAATTGGGTGTCGGCCTGTTAGTCCAGGCACATGCCGGCCGGACGGTAGACGTACTTGGCGGAAACCCAGCCCGTGACGCCGGTCGTCTTGTCGGTGATGTAGCGCCACTTGCCGCTGGTCTTGTGCACGGTGAACTTGTGGCCCCGGTACAGAATCCCGAGCGCCTTGGAGTTGACGGATGCCTTGGCGCGGATGGTGACGGCCTTAGCGGTGAGCGTCCACGGCCCCGGCTTGCTGCAGGTCGGGTCGGTCACGGAGGCGGGAGCCAGGGAGGGCGCGGCGCTCGCGGTGGCGGAGGCCAGCGGCAGCGCGAGCGCACCGAGCAGGGCTACGGAGACAGCTATGTGGGTTGAGCGCATGGGGAATTGAGCTCCATATCAGCGAGAGGACATACGGGCGGAATGGCCGTGGGCGGATTCCGCGCGGCCGAGAACAAGAGTCCGGAGAATTCCCGGTTTCGGTAACCGGGGATTACGTGCTACCTTCGGCGCCACCTCGCCGAAGGCCGCCGGATTTGCGCCGTGCGGGTACGGCGGGAGCTAGGCCGGCGAGCCCTGAATTCAGTGGCCCTGACGGCGCGGAGCGGGGCGCGCGGGCGGAGCGGGGACACCTGGGGCGGTGGTGTGGCGTGCTGCCGGCGAGGCGGGCGGCAGCGGGATCCCCTCGCCGCTCCAGTGCGCCTCCCACCACTGGGCGGCGGCCTCGAAGGTGGCGAAGCCGCCCTCCCGCAGGGTGTGCGTCCGCGACTGGGTGTCGACCTCTTCGAGCAGGATCCGGAACGGAAGCGGCGCCTTCTCGTCGAGGGCGCGCAGGAGCACGGTGATCTCCATCGGACCGGTGTCGTGCGTGTAGCTGGTCAGCAGGGCGAAATGGTCGCCGTCGCGGCGCAGTCGCTGCTCCAGGGCGCGAGTGGCCTGGTCGGCAGGCGTGCTGTCCGTGCCGTCGGGCAGGAGGATCCGCTTCTCGGGGCAGCCGCGGGCGATCAGCCAGGACTGGGCCATCGCGGGCAGGGCGAAGGAGGCGTGGTCGAACTGGAAGGTCCCCGCGTTGGTGTCGCGCTTCAGGTGGAGGGCGACGAGCTGGGGCTCACCCGGGATGCCCCAGGTCACGGCGCCGTTGTGCAGGATGTAGAAGCTGTTCCGGTCATCGCTGGTGTGGTGCTCGGCCAGGACGGTGAGCTGGTCCTCCTCGATGCCGATGTGCTGCCAATACTGGTCGTCGACATCGTCGTTGAGGGCCCTGTAGCCGTCGAGGCGGAAATCCGGTGAGTGGGCGGGCATCGGTGCTTTCGGTTCGGCGGCGCCAACAGAGCTGCGGTCGGGTTGACTGGTTCAGCGGCGCGAGTGCACGGGAGACGAAGGGGCCGTCGGCCGGGGTGGCGGCGTGGTACCGGGCGGGCCCGTGGGACGCGGGACGGTGAGAGCGGCCCTGCCGGCGTCGGTGAGGGTGACGGGCTGGCCGGCGTGCACCGGGTGGGAGGTGTCACGCTCCACGAGGCCACTCGCCTCCAGGTGCTGCAGCTGGGCGTAGGAGATGCGGGTGCGTGAACCGGTCGCCACGGCGAGCCGGTGCGTGATCAAGTTCTCGTGCAGCTTGGCGCCCTGGGCGATGGCGAGCAGGGCCGCGATTTCCTTTGCCCCCACGTGCTGTGGCGTACGCGGCGGGGCGGCGGTTTCGATCGGCTCAAGCGCGGCGGCAGTCTTGGCCTGCCGGGCGTCGCGCACGTCGATGGCGTGCGCGAGCTGGTCGACGGTGCGCTCGATCCGCGTGAGCAGGGCCTGATCAACCGGGAATTCGCCGGAGGCCAGGCGGGCGAGACGGGCGCGGTGGAAGGTGACGTCCCGCTCGGCCCTGACGAGTTCGCGGTGGGCGTCCGCCAAGGCCGCGTGCGGGGTGTCAAGGAGACCGGCGGTGCGGTGCCTCCACAGCGCCTCGACGCTGCCCCCTGCGGCTGTCTCGATCCGGTGGTCGAACACGGTGCGCGGGCGGCGGTCGGGCGAGGACGCGGGAGGCGAGGTCATTTCGGAGCGGTCCGTGTGGGTGGGCCGGGGGCCGGGGCGTAGGCGTCCAGGGCGACGCGGACCTCGACATGAGGGCCGTCGTGGGTGTGCCGGGTGGGCCCAAGGCGCTCCAGCAGCCGGAGCATCGGCGTGTTGGAGGCGTGCGTGAACGCGGTGAGGGTGTGCGCCCCGCGGATGCGGGCCATCCGGGCCGCGTGGCGGGCCATGGCCGTTCCGATGCCGCGGCGCTGATGGTCGTCGGCGACCTGCAGTCCGAGGTCGAAGACGCCCGGCTGACGGCTGACGGGTCCGACGCAGACTAGGGCCAGGGGCCGCTCGTTCGCGTCGAGTCCGATCCAGCACCGCGCCTGGGCGAGCAGCCGGGCCAGGTCACGGGGTGTGAGGCGCATGCGGCCCCAGCGGCGCAGCAGATTCTCCGCGGAGCACTGTGCGTGGAAGGCGGCGACCAGGTCCCCGTCCGCCGCCGTCACACCTCGGGTGTATGCGAGGGCGGGGTGGGTCAGCAGGAGCAGTCCGAGCGGGCGGCCTGCAGGTCGTCGCGCCGGTAGGCCCGGTAGCTGCTGCCGTCGGCGTTGCGCGGTTTGCGGGCCTGGACGCCGTAGGGGCGCAGGAGCAGGGCGAGACGGATCGAGGTGAGGTCGGCGTAGCGCCAGCGTCCCTCGGCCTCGCCGGGCAGGTCGCGCAGGCGCGCGAGGAGCTCTGTGGTGCTGATGTACTGGGCCGCGCCCAGGGCGTCGAAGATGTCGAGGCACGCGTGGACGATCATCCACGGCCGACTCGGGCAGGTCAGGAACTCCTCACACGTGTCTTCGTGGCGGTCATCACCACCGTCGTAGACGTCGAGGCCGTCCAGATCGTTGAGGTCGTCGGGAACCTCCGGCTCCTCGAAGCCCAAGTTGTCGAAGCTCTCGACGTCGGGATCGAGGTCCGGTTCACCGTCGAACTCCTCGTCGTCCACCGGCTCGTCCTCGCCCTGGGGTCCGGGTTCGTACGCCGCCGCGCAGCAGCAGCAGGTGGCGGACAGCAGCGCGCTCAACTCGGCTCCGGCCGCCATGCGTTCGACCAGCAGGTCGGTGAGCGCATCGAGCCGCTCGGTCGCGCTGACGCCGGCGGGAGGTTCGGTGCCGGCCAGGTCGGCGAGCTGCCCATCGAGGTCCTGGATCTCGGCGAACACCTCGACGATGGCGCGGTGGTGCGGGTTCTCGGTGACCTGGGCCGGCGCCAGTACGGCGGCGGCGACCTGGTCGATCAGGCTGGGGAACTGCGTCAACGAGTGGGGCCCTTCAGGGTCGAGGACAGTGCGGGGCGGGAAAGGCCGGGCAGCGCGTAGGGCGGCGGTCCAGGCTTGGGCACGGGCGGGCGGACGCCCAACTGCGGGGAACGGGAGCGGGCGGCGTGGGTGCGCTCGCCCAGGGGCCGCCTCGTGATGCCGAGGCGGGCGCGGGCGGTGTCGTACACGTCGTGCGCCTGGCGCGGACGGACGGCGACGACATGGATCTCGGTGATGTAGGTGGAGGTGGCGGGCGCAGGCCGCTGGGCGTAGACGATGCGCCACGCGTTGCGGTGATCGACGTAGACCTTGCGGCATCCGACGAGATCACGGGTGAGCTTGGCGCCGAACAGGCGGGCGTTGACGATGTCCTGGAGCTGGGCGAGCGCAAGGTCGCGGATGTCGCCGGGGGCCTGGAGAAGGTCGGTCAGAGCACGCGGGTCGAAGGAAAGCCCGAAGGCCGGCCGGTCCTGACCGCTCATCCGGCCACCCGGCCGGACTCGCCATTCCCCACCGATTCCTCCTGCTCCTCGGACTTCTCAGAGGAGGTGGTCCGGCTGGAGGGCCGCGGGCCGGGCAGCAGGCGGTGGGCGGGCCGGTCCGGATCGGTCATGCATGCCGACAGCGGCCCGCCGGCCGCCCGGACGGCGGCCATGGCGTGGGTGAGGAAGTCCCGGTGCCACACGAACAGGCCGCTCAGCCCGGCCTCGGGATCCTTGTGCTGCTGGTAGGCCAGCCACAGGGCGTGCAGCCAGGCGACGACGTCCGGGTGTTCCTGCCACTGCTGGCACCACGGGGCGGCGGTGGTGACCTCCGCCCCGTAGACCCGGACCAGGAAGTCGTCCACCCAGTCGGACAGCGCGTCGAGTTCGTCCTCGTACTCCTCGCCCTCCAGCTCCAGGATCGGGCGGGGCTCCGGCAGCGCAGGCTGGGGCGCCAGGCCCGCGAAACCCGGCATGCCGAAGGCGCCGAACGCCGTTTCCGGGGGCAGCGGCGCGGAGGCGAGGCTGTCGAGCTGTCGGGCCTGTTCCGCGGACTGCTCCAGCAGTTTGCGGACGCTCGCCGAAACACTCTCCAGGTCGGAGTCCGGCAGCCGGACCGGTTCCGTCTCCCCGTCCTGTAGGGGGTTTATGGATTCAGGCACGAAAAGGGGCCTCCTTGAGCCGCAGCCGTCGGGCATCAATTGCGACTCAAACCATCCGGAGAATCCCCGGTTTCGGTAACCGGGACTTGCCTGCTATAACGCCAGGCGCGGCACGGCCAGGGCGTGGCGGGCCACACCCCAGCGGCCGTTCCGCACGGCACAACAGGGATCAGGACGTGAGGGTCAAGTCGTCCTGGGAGAGGGTCTGTTGCATCGTCTGCAAAAGCCGACCTTCTGCGATCTTCGCGTAGTGCTGGGTCTTCTCGACGCCGATGAACGAGCGGCCCTCCAGCAGGGCCGCGACCCCTGTCGAGCCCGATCCGCAGGTGAAGTCGAGCACCGTGCCGCCCGGCGGGGAGATCTGCACCAGCTCCCGCATGACGGAGACGGGCTTCTGCGTGATGTGCTGCCGGTTCTTGCCCGACGGCTGCGAGGCGCTGTATAGGCCGGGCAGGTAGACCGGATTGCGGGCGGCGTCGATCGGCCCGTTGGACGCCCACACGATGAACTCGCAGTTCTGGGTGAAGCGCCCCTTCTGGGGGCGGGCCTGCGGCTTGTGCCAGGCGAGCACGCCCCGCCAGAGCCAGCCGGCGGCCTGGATGGCGTCCGTGGTGATCGGCAGCTGCCGCCAGTCGGTGAACAGGAGCGCGGTGCCGCCGGTCTTGGCGAGCCGGTGCGCCTCGGTCATGAGCTGGGTCAGCCAGAAGCCGTAGCTGCGCTGGTCCATGTTCTCGCCGGTGAAGTCCGGCAGTTCGTGCCCGGCGTCGGCGGAGGTGTACTTCTGCTTCGCGCTGCGGGAGGTGCGCTCCTTGGCCGTGCGCCCGCCCGAGTTGTACGGCGGGTCGGTGATGACGGAGTCGACGCAGTCGTCCGGCAGTTCGGCGAGGACGCCGAGCGCGTCGCCCTGATGCAGGGAAAAAGGCAAAGAGATACCCCAATACGGGTCGGATGAAGGAGGGAGAGGTACTCCGGCTCGCCCGGACAACCCGCGGGACCGCATACGGGAAGGAAGGCACCACGGGTCCGCTCAGTGGGAGGGGCGAAGGGAGGAGCCAAAACTGTAGGGCACGATCCCCGGTTGAGCGCTATCGCTGCCGAAAACCCCGAAATCAAGCCTTGATCACCAACGATTTCGGCAACCGGGGATCCGCCCTTACTGTTTTGGAACTGCCCGGCCGACACAGCCGATGGCACATCCCCACCCCTGCCCTCATGGAGGTACCCCCATGTCCTGGCATACCTGACCCGACACCCCCATGCCGGTGCGAGCGGCAACTCGCACCCGGGCCCCTGATTCACCCACCACCCGGCCGTCGCGCCCATTCCTCAACACCGCACGCGCCGCCGGGACTTCACCAAGGACCTCGTCATGTCACCGCTCCGCTCACACCTGCCCGCGCACCGGCCTGCGGCCCGTGACCGCCTGCCCGGAGGCATCCCCGGTTGAAGGGCGTAGCCGCCGGCATCGGCGTCTTCGTCCTCTCCCCTCTCTTCCTCGCCGGCACGGCCATGCTGATGGCCACCAGCAGCGAGGCCGCCCAGAGCACCTATTCCTCCCTCACGTGCGTGGGCGACGTCGACACCGACACGGTCGTCGAGCAGGTCACCAAGATCCTCAACGGCGCGGACACCAAGACCGTCCGTGTCGAGGGCCTGTCCCTGCCCGAGGAGCAGATCCCCAACGCCCGCACCATCGTGGCCACCGGGATCAGCCTGCGCGTGCCGAAGAAGGGGCAGATCATCGCGCTCGCCATCGCGATGCAGGAATCCCGGCTGCGCAACCTCTCCTCCGGCGACCGCGACAGCCTCGGGCTCTTCCAGCAACGGCCGAGCCAGGGCTGGGGCACCGCCACGGAAATCCACGACCCCGTCCACGCCTCCACCCAGTTCTACAAGCACCTGCTCGCCGTGGACGGCTGGCAGCAACTGACCGTCACCCAGGCCGCCCAGGCGGTCCAGCGCTCGGCATACCCCGACGCCTACGCGCAGTGGGAAGAGCTGGCGAGCGCCCTCCAGAAGGCCATCGCCGCGACGTTCCCCGACACCGACCAGGACACCAGCACGGCCGACACCACCACCGGGTCCTGCACGGTGACCGAAGACGGTTCCGGGTACGGCACCATCCCCGAGGGCTCGGTACCCAAGGACTACTCGATCCCCAAGGACACCGACCCGACGGCGCGCAAGGCCATCGCCTGGGCCATGGTGCAGCTCGGCACGATGTACCAGTGGGGCGGCACCTGCACCGCGCCGCACGGCCCCGACCCGATGAGCCGCTGCGACTGCAGCTCACTGACCCAACAGGCGTACAAGCAGGCCGGCGTCACGCTCACCCGCACCACGTACACGCAGATCAACGAGGGCAAGGCCGTCTCGCCCAAGCATCTTCAGCCGGGTGACCTGATCTTCTCCCGCGGCAGCGCCGCCCGCCCCGAACACGTCGGCATGTACATCGGCTCGGGACTCGCGATCGAGGCGCCAAGGACTGGAAAACCAGTTCGAATCACACCTCTCGCGGACTGGGACATCCTCGCCGCGCGCCGCGTCACCTGATCCCCGTTCCGGGCCCGGCAGCCCGGGCTCACCACACCTGACCAGAGGCCCGTCCGCCTGCGGACGGGGCCCACAGGACACGCCGCCCTGCCGATCCTCCTTCCCCCTGACACCACGGAGCACCTCCTTGATATCCCGTCACCACGCCCAGCGCGCCCTCGCGGCAGCCTCTCTGGGCCTGGCCATCGCCGCCGGCGGCCTGGCCACCGCCTCCACCGCGCAGGCGTACGACACCGACACCACCAAGATCTCGTGCAGCGCGGTCAAGGTCCGCAAGTCGCCTTCGACAACGGCCGCCACGGTCGGCGTCGCCTACCGCAACGACAAGATCACCTACGACCAGTGGGTCTACCGGAAGGCCACCAAGACCTGGTGGACCCGTGGCACCGTGACCCGCAAGTCCGACGGCAAGAAGCTGCGCGGCTACGTGATCTACAAGTGCGCCAACCCGTACGGCACCAACGGTGCCCCCACCCCGTCGGTCCCGAAGTAGCGCACCCCGGCCGCCACTTCGGATTCCGAGCCGGAGCGCTATCGCCAACGGCCCGCCCGAGGCGCGGCCTCGCCCGAGCCTCACCGCGGTACCAGCCGTGTTCTCGTGCACGCCTCCCTGCGCGGGCGTCGATCTGGCCGGCCGCCCCCCGTCGAGCCATCGGCCCTCCCTCTTTCAGGCGCTCGCCTCCCCTCCCCCTTCTTCTGTGATTCCCGCGTGCCGGCCTTCGGCGCGCGCAAGGAGCCTCTTTGCCCCTGCTCGAAACCGTGCAGTACCTGGCCTACGACCCCGGCATCACGCCCTCCGGCGGCGGTCTGCCCGGCCTGGCCGTACTGAAGAACGTGGTCAACTCGATCAACCTGTTCGCCATCGTCGCGGTGGTCGGCGCGCTCGCCGTCTCCCTGGGCGTGTGGGCCTGGGGCCACCACACCGGCGGACACCAGGCCGAGGCCAACGGCAAGAAGGGCGCCGTCGTCGCGGCGGGCGCCGCCCTCGGGCTCGGCGCCGCCAACGGGATCGTGGCGTTCTTCTCCGCCCTGGGGTCGCAAGTCCACTGATGCCGAAACGACTCCCCTCCCTGTCCGGCTACGGCCTCGGCTGGTCGACCCGGCAGCGCGTCACGGTCATCACGACCGGCCTCGCCGTCCTGCTGGCCCTCGCCGCCGCCGTTGCCCTGTTCACCGGCCGCACCACCACCGGCGACAGCCGGGCCACCGTCCCGTCGTCCGAGCCGAGCAGCAGCACCTCCTCATCCGCCGGCCCGACAGCATCGGCCGGAGCCGGTTCGGCGGCGACGCCGCCACCGGTCGCCGACCCGGTGGCGTTCGCCAAGGCCGCCGCCGCAATGCTGTGGTCGTACGACACCCGCACCACCAGCCGCGATGAGGAGTTCGCCGGGATGCGGGCGTGGCTGACGGCGGAGACCAAGTACGGGGACTGGCCCTCGATCGTCGCGCAGGTGCCGGATCCGGTGCTGTGGTCGCGGATGGCTGACCAGGACCAGTACGCCACCGCCACCATAACCGAGGCCCACTACCCGGCCGCGTTCAAGGAAGCACTGGCAGACGATCCGTCGGCGATCACCAAGGCGTACATCTACGCCGTCACCGTCACCGGCAAGCAGCAGATCGCCTGGAAGAAGGGCGGAGCCGGAGCCGAGGACCGCTCCATCACCCTCGCCGTGCAGTGCCGCCCCAACGCGAACTGCTCCCTGGTCGCCATCGCCCCGAGCGTCGTGCCCTGACACACCCAGCCCACCTGAGAAAGGAGCATGACGCCTCTTGGGCTTCTGCGACCTCCCCCTCGCGGACAAACTCTGCGCCGTCGGCGACGCCGTCGACTTCGCCTCCGACCCGGGCGCCGCCATCGGCAACTGGATGGCCAAGAGCGCGGGTGAACTCGCCGCCGCCGCAGCCGACCTGGCCGCCGAGGCAGTCAACACCACCACCAACGTCGACCTCAACGCGACGTGGTTCCGCGACAACTACGAGATGATCCTCCCGATCGGCCTGATCATGCTGGTCGGCACGTTCTGCGCCCAGCTGGTACGCGCCGCGATCCGCCGCGACGGCCAGGCACTCACCCAGGCATTCACCGGCACCGCCACCGGCGTGATCTTCGCCTTCACCGCGATCGCCTTCACCACCGTCGTCATCGAAGTCGTCGACGCCCTCTCCGACGGACTCTTCAAAGCCGCCAACCTCGACATCGCCACGGCGGTGCGGCGCATCGTCAAGGTGGGACAGATCGCCGAACTGTCCGGACTGGGCTGGCTCGTCACCGTCTTCGTCGGCGTCGGCGCCACGATCGGGGCTTTCCTCTACTGGTGCGTGATGGTGGCCCGCAAGGTCGGCATCCTCGTCATGGTCACCCTCGCCGTCTTCGCCGGAGCCGGCGGCGGCTGGGAGGTCGCCCGGCGCTGGCGCAAGGGGTGGATCGAAGCCACCGCCACCCTTGTGGTCAGCAAGCTGTTGATGACCGTGATCTTCGTGCTCGGGATCGCGGCGATGGGCAAGACGGAGGCCAAGGATGGCATCGCCGCCCTCGCCGACGTGATGGCCGGCATCGTCATCATGGCCTTGGTGTTGTTGTGCCCGTACGCGACGTTCAAGTTCGTGCACTGGGCCGCCTCCGAAGGCTCCGACGCGGAAACGCTGCACCGCTCCGGCGGCGCGGGCGCGCAAATCGCCCGCCAGCATGTCGAGCGCGCCGGGCGCAAGGCCGCCGCCGCGGTCGCCACCGGAGGAGCCGCAGCCGGAGCGGGCGCCGCTCCTCAGGGACCGGAATCGGTTCCGGGCGGATTCCCCGGCGACATCGCCGCCCACCCCACGCCGGGCACCGGCAAGGAAGGCGGCAGCCCGAGCGCGCCGTCGTCCGCAGCCGAGGGGATCAAGAGCGGTCCGGACAAGGCTGTTCAGCCCCCGCCGACCAGTCCCCGTGACGACACCAGTGGCCAGATCGGCGGTGCCCCCGGACAGGGAGGCGCTCCGGGATCGCCCTCCGGAGGCAGCGGCTTCATGTCGCAGCCCGGCGCCGGCACCTCGGCTCCGCCGCCGCAGGGTGCCCCGCCTCCGCCGAACCCGACCGGCATCGCCGGCGCAACCGGAACGCCGCCGCCCACCGGTCTGTGACCTTGCCCGACTCCGGGGCGGCACACGCCGCGTACGGCCTCGCCGCGTGCCGCCCCGACCACCGTTCACGCGCACCACCGAAAGCGGCCCTTGTCTGATCTCACCGCCACCCCGCTCACCGTCAAATTCCCCCGCCGGTCCCGGCGCGGCATCCTGCTCGGCCTCTCCCTGCCCCAACTCACCCTCACCTCGGGCACGTTGGCGCTGCTCCTGGTCACAGTGGTGTCCACCGGGCTGCTCGGCGCCCTCGCCCTCACCCCGCTGTGGGCCACGGTCATCGCCCTGGTCGCCGTCCGCCGGCATGGCCGCTCACTGATCGACTGGGCACCGATCGTCTGGCGCTTCGCCCAGCGGCGGCGCACCGGCCAGAGTCTGTGGCTGGCCCGGCCGGTCACCCGACCCCGGCAGGACGGCATCCTGCACCTGCCCGGCACCGCCGCCTCCCTGCGTGTCGTCACCCCCGGCGACTCCGCCAACGGCGCCGCCGCCGTACACGACCCGCATCAGCAGACTTTGACCGCCGTCGCCCGCGTCGCCTCACGCGCCTTCGCGCTCCTCGACCCTGCCGCTCAGAACCACAACGTGAGCAGTTGGGGGCGGGCCCTGGCCGGTGTCGCCCGGACCGGGCACGTCGCCACCGTGCAGGTCCTGGAACGCACCGTCCCCGACTCCGGCGACACTCTCGCCCGCCACTGGACCCGACAGGGCCGCCCCGACACCCAGGTCGCCGGACAGATCTACTCCGACCTGGTCGCCTCCGCAGGCCCTGCCGCAGCTCCGCACGAGACGTACCTGGCGATCTCCCTCGACCTGAAGGCCGCCAAGCGATTGATCTCCCAGGCCGGCGGCGGGCTGCCCGGGGCGTTCACCGTGATGGAGCAGACCACGGCGTCGATCGCACAGGCCGCGCGCAGTGCCGGACTGATGGTGACCAGCTGGCTTACGGCCCGCGAGATCGCCGCCGTCATCCGCACCGCCTACGACCCCAGCGCGCTGTCCGCGCTGCAGCAGTGGTCCACCTCCGGGCGGGCCGAGGCCACCCCGGCCGCCGCCGGGCCCGTGGTCCAGGTCGAGGAGTACGACCGGCTCGCCACCGACACCGCACGGCATGCCACCTACTGGGTCGAGGACTGGCCCCGCACCGAAACCAGCGCCGGGTTCCTCCACCCCGTGATGTTCACCGCCGGGGTCCGCCGCACCCTCTCCCTCATCTACGTGCCGCAGGGGATCGAGTCCGCGCTGCGTGACGTGCAGCGCACCAAGGCGGCGATCATCGCGGATGCCAAAGAGCGTTCCCGCCGCGGGCAGGTCGACTCCGAAGCCGACTCCGTCGAGTACGCCGACGTGAAGGTCCGCGAACGCCAGCTGATCGCCGGGCACGCCGATGTGGCCCTGACCGGTCTGCTCACCGTGTCCGCCGAGACCGACACTCTGCTCGATGCCGCGTGTGCGCAGATCGAGACCGCCGCCGTCACCGCCCAGGTCGACCTGCGCCGGCTCCTCTACCAGCAGCCCGCCGCCTTCACGCTCGGCGCTCTCCCGCTCGCCCGCACCGCCCTGTAATCCCGCCGCGGCACCGGACGACGTCCTGCCGCCACGGCAGGAAGGAACTCTTCCCCCTTTTGACCTCTGCTCTCCCGGTCGGCGACGCGTACCCGTATCTGCGGGCCGCCAGCGCCGGCATCCGCCACCACGCCCGCACCCTCACCCCCCTCAGGGAGCCGGTCTCCTCGCCGGCGGACCGCGCGCACCTCGACGTCCTGCACGCCCATCTGACCGCGCTGCACCAGCTGCTCGACCAGCTCGCCGAGACCTCCCGGCCGCCGCATCCCGCCGCCGGTCGCCATCTGGCCACCGCGCATACCCGGCTGTTCCAGGCCGCCGCCGCGGTGCACGACGCCTACCACCTCCTGCCCGCCGCGGACGAGACGCCGAGGGACACGGAATGTCCCCCCGAACAGCTACCCGCGGGACCGCCCGTCCTGACCATCTGCCGGCGCCACCTCGCCGCCGGGCACGTCGTCCGCCGCAAGACCACCCCGAGCGATCTCAACACCCCGCTGCACGGCCACACCACGACGTGCAGCCGGTAATCCCGCATCACCGAAAGGCCCTGAAATTGCACGCCCTGAAGCGCTCCACCTCCGCCGTCCTCGTTCTCGCCGCGCTCGCCGGTACCGCGGCCTTGGCGACCGCCACTCCGGCGTCCGCCGCCAGCTACCACTGCAAGACCAGCAGCCACTCCGTCGACGACCCGAGCTACAACGGCCCGGACTCCGACAACTGGGACTTCGACGTCACGCTGTGCGGCATGCGCTCCGGCGGCACCATCTACACCACCGCCACCGTGTACTGGGACGGCCCGTACACGGCCAAGAACCGCAGCACGTACACCTTCAACAAGGCCAAGTTCCAGCTCCAGACCAAGCGCAGTGTCAGCGGCACGGACCCGGTCGTGAAGTCCGGCGCCTACACCGGGCTGGAGTACGCGCTCGAACACAGCAGCGGCTACGGGAACGGCTCCTACTCGACCGGCACCCTCAAGTACCCGGCAGGATCGGGCCGTTACCTCGCCGACGGCTACATCCAGCTGGACTGGTCGGGCGACGGCAAGGGCTATCGCAGCCCAGTGCTGTTCACCGCCTCGCCGGTCGTCTGATCTCCGCGCCCCGTCCAGACCCGCCGCCTTCGTGAAAAGCCGCCCCGCCATGAGTCACCGGCCCGCACGCCGTGCCCGCCGCGCCAGCGCCAGCCCCCTGTTCACCCCGCACGGCAGCGACCGCGCCTCCCGCCAGGCCGCCCGCCGTCAGCTCGCCGAGGCCGCCGCGAAGGCCCGCGCCGAAGCAGCCGCCCGCACCGGTGGCACCGCCGCGGAGGAACAGGAGATGCCCCCTCCCCTCTTCCCGTCCGCCGGGCGGCCCGGACCCGCGTCCGCCCGCCACAGCAGGCTCAAGCTGCCCGCCCACCGTATGACCACCGCCACGGCGTCGGGGGCGTATCCGTTCCTCGCCGAGGGCGGGCTGGGGGCCGAGGGCATCTACATCGGCCGCGACGTGCACGCGGAGGCGTCGTTCTGTTTCGATCCGTTCGCCCTGTACGGCAAGATCGAGGGCTTCACCAACCCGAATGTGCTGCTGGCCGGGGTGATCGGACAGGGCAAGTCGGCGCTCGCGAAGTCCTTCGCGCTGCGGTCGATCGCCTTCGGATACCGGGTCTATGTCCCGTGTGATCCCAAGGGGGAGTGGACGCCGGTAGCTCAGGCGCTGGGCGGCACCTCGATCGCGCTCGGGCCGGGTTTGCCCGGCAAGCTGAACCCGCTGGACGCGGCGCCGCGGCCGAACAGTGTCTCGGAGGCCGACTGGACGGGCGAGATCCGCAAGCGCCGTCTGCTGCTGCTCGGCTCGCTGGCCCGTACCGTGCTGGGGCGGGAGCTGCTGCCGATGGAGCACACCGGCCTCGACGTCGCGCTGGATGCGGTCGTCACCCGGGCCGCCGCGGCGGGAAGAACCCCGCTGCTCGGTGACATCGCCGCCACCCTCAACGACCCCGCCGAACTCGACGCGGCCGGCGGCATCATGTCCGGCCGGCTCGGCGACGCCTCCCGCGACCTCGCCCACGCCATGCGCCGCCTCGTCCACGGAGACCTCGCCGGGATGTTCGACGCTCCCAGCACGGTGGCGTTCGATCCCAACTCGCCGATGCTGACCATCGACCTGTCCCGGCTCGGCGGAACCGGCGACGACACCGCACTCGTCCTCGCCATGACCTGCGCGTCCGCCTGGATGGAAACCGCCCTGTCCGACCCTGACGGCGGCCGGAGATGGATCGTCTACGACGAGGCGTGGCGCCTGATGCGCCACCCCGGCCTGCTGCAGCGCATGCAGTCCCAGTGGAAACTGAGCCGCGGCCTGGGCATCGCCAACCTCATGGTCATCCACCGGCTGTCCGACCTGCTCACTGCCGGCGACGCCGGATCCCGCGGACGCGCCCTCGCCGAAGGGCTCCTCGCAGACTGCTCCACCCGCATCATCTACCGGCAAGAGACCGACCAACTCCATGCCGCAGCAGCTCTGTTGGGCCTCACCTCGGTGGAAAGCGACGCACTCGCCCATCTCAACCGAGGGCGCGGCCTGTGGAAGGTAGCCGGACGATCTTTCATCGTCCAGCACCTCCTCCATCCGCACGAGCTGTCGCTCTTCGACACCGACGCCCGGTTGCGGTAACGCCCGCACACCCCCGTGATCTATCGGAGCCACTACCGCACCATGTCCATCCATATTGTCTGGGACTGGAACGGCACCCTCAAAGACGACCGAGCAGACCTGCTCGGCGCCGTGAACCACACGCTCAAAGGGCTGCGGGCTGCTCCCATCGACCTCGCGACCTACGACACGTCCTGCCCGTGCGCCGCTTGTACACCCAGCTGGTCAACCGGACGCTCACCGACAACGAATGGGCCACGCCCAAAGGGATTTCACCGACTTCCTGCGCGACCGGCCGCCGCGACTGCGTGACGATGCCGAACCTCTCCTGGCCCGCGTGCACGGCCTCGAACACAGCCAGTCCCTGCTCTACTTGTATCCCGAAGAGCTCCTGCGCGGTGAAAGTCCGACGGCTGGGTATCACCGGCTTCTTCGCCCGGATCGACGGACGTCGCGGCCCGGACGGGACGAAGGAAGCCGTGCTCGCCGACCATCTGACTGCCCTGCCTCCCGACATCCGCTCCCGCCCCGTCCTCGTCATCGGCGACTCCCTCGACGAAGCGCGGGCCGCCCGGGCCGTCGGCGCGCAGCCGGTCCTGTTCTCCGGCGGCCTCGAACCGGCCGAGCGACTCCGTGCGGCCGACTGGCCCGTCACGGACACCCTCGACGCGGCGGTGCACCTCGGGCTGCGCCGTCCTGCCGCCCGCGCAGCACCGGCCCATCCCGCCCGGACATCCGTCACCCCATTCAACCCGCATGTGCCGCCCCGGGGCCGTCGGCAACTCTGACCCATCGACTGGAGTCCCCCTGCAGCACCCAGACTTCGAGCTGTACGACAACGTCGGCCGCACCGCCGAGCAGATCCGTGCCTACCACACCCGCTCCGCCACGAGGGAGGACCTGCGCCGCTGGGCCGATCGCGACGCCGAAGCCTTCCGTATCCGGCACCCCCTGCCGCCCGAGCCCTTCCCCGCCCCGGACCTGAGCCCCTACCGCACGGCTCTGGACGCGGCCGACACACCGGCCGAGTTCAGCACCGTGCTCAACACCCTGCTGGACGCGGTCGAACCGTTCCTGAGCGAGGTCATTGACCACCTGGCGGCCACCGCGAAGTGGAAGGGCCGAAACCGTGGAGCCGAACCCGGCTCGCCGCCCTGGCTGCTGCGCGGCGCCGCCAGCAGCATCGCCACCGCGCTGGCCATGGCCACCGAAGCGGATCTCAACATCCTCCGCGCGCACTACGACCCGCCCCCGGACCTCGACGCGCTCCTCAAACAGACCCGCACAGCGCCTGCCACACCTCCGGCCCCGCCGGACCCCCAGCCCGGACCCGGCAAACCACGGCGCTGACCCCCCATGAAGCAACCACCCGCCGCCACAGCCCAGGAACCGATGCCCGCACCCCGCCCGGCCCCGTTGGCCCTCTTCGCCGCCGCCCTCGCCGAGCGTCTGCCCGGCATGTGGACGAGCGAGTATCACCGCCACCGCACTTATGCGGACGAGTTCCCCACCGTCGAACGGCTCTGGGACCTCGGCCACGTCGACCACATCGTCAGCCAGTACATCCTGGGCCATGACGCCGTCCTGACCGGCCCCGACGGCGAGCAGCTCTACGTCACCGACCGGCCCAACTACCGCCACCAGTTCGTGGTGGCGGCGCTGGAACCCTCGGGCGTCACAGGCCACCAGACCTCCGCGGTGCACGAGCCGAACGGCATCGCCGTCCCCAACCACCCGGTGCGCGCCGCCGCAGCCATCACGCGGTGTCTACTGCCCCGCTACGGGACCGCCGTGGCCGCAGACCGCGCCAAGGCCCTCGACCAGCCCGAACCGCCACACCGCCAGCCCGCGTCAGCTGGTCTGGTATCCGGACGGCGTGGTGGGAGCACCGTACGACTCGGTGCCCGAAGAGGCATACATGACGCTCTTCGACCGCCACTTCCAGTACCGCCCGAACGAGTCCGCCTTCGTGCTGCCGGCCTCCTACAGCGCCCGGGTGCAGGCCATGCTGGTCCAACTCGCCGCCCAGCGGCTCATGCTGAAGGGCATCGAGGTCAACTTCCGCCGTGCCGTGCCCCTTCCACCTCCCGCTGCGGCACCGGCAGCCGCGAACAGCATGCCGGTGGCCGGGCACCGAAGTCCGCCTCCCGAAGGTAGAACACCACCCCGGTATCAAGGAGTTACCGCTGTCCGAGTCCGATCCCGACCAGCGGATGCTGCTGCACGATGTGGCCGACAAGTTCAACGCCGTCTCCGACCAGCTTCCGCTTCCCGACCAGATCCGCCCGCACCCGGCGCTGAGCGAGATCCTGGACGACGAAGTCCGCCATCTGGCCCGCCTGCTGGCCTTCCTGGCCGGCGAGAGCGCCTTCCGTCACCGGGCCGCCTCCCGTTACCCGGCCACGGCCACGGCCACGGCCACGGTGCGCCGTACGACCCTCGCGCTCGCCAGCGCCGCCGAACCCGCCGGGCTCGCCCTCGCCGCCCTCGGCGCCGCTGTCCACCACCTCGGCCAGCTCGCCGACCTCGCCCACCAGGCCCCCGGCCCCGCCCGCGACCGGGCGATCACCACCGAGCAACAACGGCTCGTGGACCGCCTCGGCGACAGCCGCACCCACCTCGCCCACACCGCGAAGCAACTGCGCACAGCCGCCGACACCCGCACCCCACCGGCCGCGACCGCCATGCCCCCGCCTGCCACAGCCCCGTCCCGTTCCCGCTGACCCCCTCCCCGAAGCACCTTCATTCCCTCGCACACAAGCGCCCGTCAGGCCGCCGTCGTGCTCACCGCCAGCTGGTACGGGCTGTGGGATGCCGGCGACATCCACCATGCCCTCGTGGAGCACCGCATCCCGTTCGCGTCCGTGCTGAAGAACACCGCCGGCACCGAACGGCTGCTGATCGAACGTCCCGGTCACCGCAGCGGCTACCTGCTCGGGGCTCTCACCGCCCACGAGAAGGAGGACTCGCACAACGACCCCACCACCCCGCACAGCATCGTGCTGCCCGCCGATCTGGGCCTTGCCGCGCACGCCGTCGCGCACACGTTCCTGCCCGCCTACCGCCGCGCCCTCCACCACCGGGACCTGAACACCGTCCTGACAGCGCTGGAACGGATCCGGGAACAACAGCAGGCTCTGAAGGCGATCAAGGACTCCGGCCCCTACAGCGACGGCAACCCGCTCAGCGACTCCGACCTGATCGCCGGAATGGAACGCGACTTCGCCGAGTGGGCCTGGCTCTCCTTCACCCAGGTCCTCGAACACGCTCCCCTCCTGCTGGCCCGGTGCCACCCCACGGCCACCCCCTGGCCCCAGGACACCGCCACGCTGACCCGCCTGCGCGAGGCATCGCCGACAGCCAGGACGCTTAGAACGAGTGGAACGACACCCGGCACGACCTGTACTCGATCCCCCGGACGCTGGCCGCCCACGAATGGAGCCAGATCCGGGGCCGCCTCGGCCTCGCCGTGCTGCCCGCCATCGAGACCTGGCTCACCGACGGCGAAACGTTCGAGCGCCAGGCCCGCGCCGCCGTACCGGGCGGCCCGTCAGCCCCGTCCGCCCAGTCCGCGGCAGCTCACCACCCGCCCCGCAGCGCCGCCCACGCCCCCGGCCGCCTCGGAACACCGCTGAACCCACCGATAAGGATTCGTCTCTGTCCGACCACTTCCGCTTCACGGCCCATCCCGAGCACGGCTACGTGGCCGAAGCCAATCCCCAGATCCCCGGCTACCTGGCCGACTGGCTGCTCACCCACGAGCAGTTCGAGCCCGTCCCGGTCTCCTCGGGCCAGTACCGGCTCATCCAGCCCGCGTACGACGGCCTGCGCCGCGCCCGCCAAGCCGCGCGGGACTTGCGCCGCCTCGGCTACCAGGTGCACACCGCTCCCACCCTCGTCCCTGACCGCAGGCCGGGATCTCCCCAACTTGGCACGGAACATGGGCTGTTGGAGCGTCGCGCTCGCATCGCGCACGCTGCGGCCACCCGCTCCCCACAGAGCCTCACCGCCCCGGCCACGTCCCCTACTGAGGGTGTGCCGCAGGTCTCCGCCGAACCCCTGAGCGGCCAAGCCCGGGCAGCCGGAGGAGGGCGGGGCCGATGAGCGACGCCGCAATCCGCATCACCCGCGGCCTGGGCGGCGAAGTCGACGTCGACGGCCCGGTCGACGCCTTCGCCGCGAGCATCCTGGCCCGCGCCGGATTCGACACCTACCCCATGCTGCGTGGCGTCTGGATCCGCCTGCCGTTCGACCGGGGTCGCCGCTGGGAGTCCGAACACGCCACCTGGGCGGCCGAGATGCTCACCGCCGCCCGGTACACCGTCGACCTCGACCCTGATCTGCGCCACGCCCCGGCCGCCGCATCAACACCGCCGCCGCGCCGCGCGAAGACCGTCATGACTGCGCAGTCCTCATCCGCCGAACCCACACAGCGACCACGACGCTGACCCGGCATCCCTTACCAACCAACTACCCAGCCCTGAAAGGCACTTCTTCCATGCCCCGCTCGACCACGCCTGCCCGCTCTGCACCGCGCCTGAGCGCGACGACATGACGCTGATGCGCTGCGCCATCTTCACGCTGCTGGAACACGGTCGCTGGATGGCCTCCAACGACATCCCCCTGCGCGACATCCTGTCTGCTGGCGGCAAATACCTGAACGGCTTCGGCGGCGGTAGCGTCCCAACGCCCGCCGCCAAGCAGTGGGCCTGGTTGGAGGCCGAGCTGCGACTGACCGTCGCCCGCGCCGCTGGACTGGTCGCTGTCAGCACCCTCGACCCGCGCATCGACCGCGTCCTGGCCACCGCCGCCCGCCGCACCTCACGGCACCAGATCGACCTGCTCGACCGTGCCGCCGAGCAGTTCACCGAACTCCACACACGCTCCCGCGCCGCCTGAATCCACCGGCGCCCCGCCCTCACCCCGTCAACAGGAGATTCCCCTGCACATGGCCGTTGTTGGTACACCCGGCTACCGGAACGTGCGCAAAGGCGAGGCAGGTAGCTGCGGGGCGGTGAGGCCCGCCCTGGAGCATGTCGGCAGTCATTGCCCATCGTTCGTTGTCCAGCCACGCGCTGTTGATGTGCTGGAAGCTCCGGGCCCGCCTCGCCTTCGCCCAACACCTCACCGCTTTCCCGCCACCACCGATAGGAGACCCGCCTTGCCCGAAGCACCAGCAGAGCCGTTCATGCCGATCCGGCACACCATCACCGGCGAGATCACCACCACCGGCTACAACGCCGCCGCCCGGCGGATCCTGCTCCAGGCCGGCTTCGAAGAGACGCCAGGCTGCGCCTGCCGAGCGACGGAACCCGGAACGGAACACGGGCCTGCTCGGCAGCCAGCGAGCTGCTGGTCGCCGGCCATCCCGTGCACCTGCACCGAGCCCTCGGTCGGCCGGTGAGCGCCGACGGTACGCCCCGGTCGGCCCGGTCGGCCCGGTCGCCGATGCCGGCACAGTCCGTGATGCGCTCCGAGAACGGCCAGCCTCTCCAGCGCATCGCCAACCCCGCACCCGCACCTGTTGAAAGATCCTCGTATTGACCACACCCGGAACGCCTACCAGTCCATCGCGCACCAAGGGCGGCGAGCTACGGGCCAAGGTGGCCCGACTGCTGGCCGACCGGCCGGCGGACACGCTCACCATCGGGGACATGGCCAGGCAGCTGGGCCACTCCCACGGCGCCGTCCGCAACGCCGCCCTCACCCTGGTGCGACGTGGCGAGGCCGACCAAGGCGGAACCGGACAACCGGAGTTCCGCGCG
This sequence comes from Streptomyces sp. NPDC047072, assembly GCF_040643855.1. Lineage (NCBI taxonomy): Bacteria > Bacillati > Actinomycetota > Actinomycetes > Kitasatosporales > Streptomycetaceae > Streptomyces > Streptomyces sp. NPDC047072. The sequence goes on from NZ_JBEYVC010000132.1 coordinate 27,749, forward strand.
AACGGGAAAACCGCCGCAGCCGCGCAGACGGCTGTGATCAGCCCACCGGGCACCCACTCTCCCCGCGCCCAGGCGGCCAAGGCCCGCACGACCATTCCCGCACCAGTCACGCCCAGGCAGACGGGCCCGATCCGCCGCACGGGGGGCCAGCTCTACCACCCACGGGAGCTGGCCGATCTGCCCGACGTCGAGGCGTTGAATCGCTTGCGCGACGCCGACGTGCCGGTGCTGCTCTACGGCCCTCCGGGCACCGGCAAGACGAGTCTGGTCGAGGCGGCGTTCCCGGACCTGCTCACCGTCGCCGGTGACGGCGACACCACGGTCGGCGACTTGATCGGCGAGTACACACAGGACGACGCGGGAGCCTACGTCTTCCAGTACGGTCCGCTGGTCACCGCGATGACCGAGGGCCGCGCCCTGCTGATCGACGATGCCACCTTGATCTCACCGAAGGTCCTGGCGGCGCTGTATCCCGCGATGGACGGGCGCAGGCAGATCCAGGTCAAGGCCCACAAGGGCGAGACCATCAAGGCCGAGCCGGGCTTCTACGTGGTGGCGGGCCACAATCCCGGCGTCCACGGAGCGGTTTTGACGGAGGCGCTCGCGAGCCGGTTCAGCGTGCAGATCCAGATCGGCACGGACTATGACCTCGCCCTGGCGCTGAGGATCGACGCCCGGGTGGTCCGGGTCGCCCGACACCTCTCCCGCCAAGTCGAACTCGGCGAGCTGGGCTGGGCCCCCCAACTGCGGGAACTGCTCAGCTACCAGAAGACCGAGGCCGTCCTCGGCACCAAAGCCGCGCTCGC
>NZ_JBEYVC010000133.1:0-28482 GCF_040643855.1 Streptomyces sp. NPDC047072
ACTACTGGGCGCGGTCCCCGGCCGCGAAGTCCGCCCGGGCCCGCGCGAGCAGTTCCGCCGCGTGCTCCAGGTCGCCGAGGTGGGCGAGGGCCTCGCCGAGCCGGTAGGTCTGGAGCGTGACGCCGTACGCGTTCTCGATCTCCTCGTGAACGGTCCGCGCCGCCGCGAAAGAACCCGCGGCCGTCTCCCAGTCGCCCTGCGCCGCCCGCAGCATCCCGCGGAACTCCTCGGCGGAGGCGGCGAGTTTGCGCTCCTCCGTCCTCTGCTCCTCCGCCGTCTGCCCGAACCCGGCACGGACGGCGGCCAGCGCCTGCGTCATCTCCCGCTCCGCCGCGTCGAACTCCCCCTGTTCCCACAGCGGTCGGGCCAACTGGCAGCGCATCCGCACCACGGCCCGGACGTGCCCGTCGCGCTGGGCCGCGGCCACGCCCGTACGGAAGGCGTCGATGTGGTCGGCGAAGTGCGGATGGTCCAGGAAGTGCGTCCACAGCGGCTCGCACAGCGCCCAGGCCTCGGCCGTGCCCCAACTCCCGTCAGGGGCCGCCGCGTACGCGAGGCGGACACAGCCGAACAGGGCGTGCCGTTCGGCCTCCAGCCACTGGTACGCACGGCGCTTCGCCGAGGTGCCGGTGTCGTCGGCGCGCTCGAACAGCACGTCATGCGTGCCCGGTACCGGCGGCACATCCACGGCCAGCTTCAGACGCGGACCGGCGGCGACCAGATCCGCCCGCTGTGCCTGGCGCAGATACCACCGCACGAGCCGCCGCCGCGCCGCGTCCCGCTCGTCCGCGTGACCGTCGGCCTCCGCCTTCCGACCGGCGTGCGCCCGCAGCAGCTGGGGCAGCCGCTCCCGGCCGTCGTCCCCGGCCCCGCTCAGGAGCCCGGCGAGGCGGAGCTCGTCCATCGCGTCCTCGGCGCGTTCCGCGCCCACTCCGAGCAGCGCGTCGGCCGCCGCCAGGGTGAAGGAGGGGCCGGGGAAGGCGGCGAGCAGCCGATACAGCCGCGCGGCGTCCGCGCCCAGTTCCCGGTAGGCCGCGTCCCACACCCGCTCCACCGGCGCGATGCCCTTCTCGTCCAGCTCCGCCCTGACCCGGCCCAGCAGCCTGGGCAGGGCCCGTCCCTGGTGGCGGCGCAGCCAGCCGCCGGCCACATGCAGGGCGGCCGGGAGTCCGTCGCACAGCGTCAGCAGCTCACGGGCGGTCTCCGGCTCGGCGGCGATCCGCGCGTCCCGGGTCACCCGCTCCAGGAGGTCCAGTGCGTCGGCCTCGGCGAGGGGTTCCAGGGGGAGTTCCACGGCGGCCCCGGCCTGGAGGTCGTAGAGCGGCCCGTGGCTGGTGACGATGACCAGGCTCTCGCCCGAGGCGGGCAGGAGGGCTTCCGCTTCCTCGCCGTATCGGGCGTTGTCGACGACGATGACGAGTCGCTTGTCGCGCGTCAACGACCAGTACTGCCGCGCCCGTTCCCCGAAGACCGGGGCGATCCAGTCGGCGCCGAGCGACCGCAGCAACCCGCCCAGGACGTCCGCGAGATCCACCGCCCCGTCCCGGCGCACGTCGTCGAGGTCGACGTACAGGACACCGTCCGGGTAGCGCTCCGCGACCTTGCGGGCCAGCCGGAACGCCAGCTCCGTCTTGCCCGAGCCGGGGTATCCGCGCACCGCGACGCACAGGGGCCGCGCGCCGGGCGGCCTTCCGTCCCGCTCACCGACCAGCCGCAGCACCCGGGCCTGCGGCTCCTCGCGATCCACGAAGTGCGGTGGCTCCGGCGGAACCTGATACACCATCGGTCACTGACTCCCGTCTCCGCTGCCGCGCCTTGTCCGGCACGAACCTATCCGCTCACGGGAGTTGGTATTCCGTCAGGTAACCGGCGGGTCAGCGCAGAGCGAGCGCCACCGTCACGGCCGAAGCCCCCGCGAACACCTCACGCGCGATCCCCCACTCGTCCGGCCGCGCCTCCGCGTACGGTTCCCAGTTCCGTACGACGACCACGATCTCGTCCCCCGACCACACCCCCGGGTCGGACAGCACGTCGGACAGGGCGTCCCAGTTGCGGCCGAAATAGTCCGGCAGCCTCAGGTCCCGGGCGCAGCGGTCCATCAGGGCCGCCTTGTCCCCGACGCCGACGAGGTCCAGCGTGACCACACGGTCCGTCATCTCAGTACCGCCCTGAACGAGTCGTAGTGATCATCGGTGTAGTAGAACTCCCCGCCCTCACCGGTGACGATGCGCCGGGCCCCGCGGTCGCGCGAGCCCGGCGTGGGGACGGTGTACTCGCGGTAGTAACCACGCTTCTCGGCGGGCAGCAGGCCCTCGAAGTTCCCGAAGACCGTGCCGTCCTTGGCGTACGGGAAAGGCCCGCCCCGGTCGATGAGTCGGAGGGTCTGCCGCGCCTCGGCCGGGAGCTTCGCCTCCTGAACGGTGGCCAGAGCCTTCTCCGGGGAGGAGCCGGTGGAAGAGCATCCCGCCGAGACCAGCACCAGCACGCACAGCAGGACCCGGGTGACGAACCGCAGCAGCATGCCGCCGATGCTGCCACGGCCCGTCCCTTATGACACTCCGTCAGGGGCCGTCCGGGTCCGCCCTGTTCAGCGCCGGCTTCGGCGTGGTCCCCGCCGTCATCAGGTAGTCGGCGGCGGAGGTGTCCGTCACCAGGCTGGTGACAAGCCCGGACCGCAGCACCGCGTCGATCGCGGCCGCCTTGCGCTGTCCGCCCGCGATCGCGACGACCTCGGGAACCCGGCGCAGCTGGTCGGCCTTGACGGTGATGCACCGCTCGCCCAGGTCCCGCCCGACCCGGCGCCCGTCGGCGTCGAAGAGGTGCGCGGACATCTCGGCGGCGACACCGAGCGAGGCGTAGTGGCCGCGCTCCTCGTCGCTGAGCATGTCGTGGACCGTCGAGATGCCCGGCTCCCAGGAGCCGATCGAGACACAGGCGACCGTGACCTTGTCGAAGTACTCGAAGGCCCGGGCGATCCCGGTCTGGTTGCGCAGCGCGGCCGCGGTGGCCGCGTCCGGCAGCAGCATCGGCGCGTAGATGGGGTGCGCGTCGCCGCCGGAGACCTGGGCGGCCCGTCGTACCGCCTCCACCGAGCCGCGCTCGGCGGTCCCCGCGTCGTACACGCCCGTCAGCTGCACGACCGTGCACGGCGGCAGCCGGTCCAGGGCCGCCGCCATGTGGATGGTGGACCGGCCCCACGCCAGTCCCAGCACATCCCCTTCGTTGACGAGTTCGCCGAGCAGGTCGGCCGCCACCTCGCCCAGGTTCTCCGGGTCGGGCGACTCCTCGACGTCCGCCGGGGACTCGACCACGACGGCGTGCCTGAGCCCGTAGCGGGCGCGGAGCGCGTCGGAGCGCTCGGCGTCCAGCTCGGCCGGCACCCGGATCTCGATGCGTACGAGATCCCGTTCGAGAGCGGTCTCCAGGACCCGGGCCACCTTGAAGCGGCTGACGCCGAACTCCTCCGCGATCTGGATCTTGGACTTGCCCTCGAGATAGAAGCGGCGGGCCATCGCCGCCGCCTGCACCAGCTCAGCGGGTCCCATCCGCACTGCTGACCGGCCCGCCGACATACCCGACACGGCCTTCTCCTCACTGCTGTTCACACTCTGGATTCGCCGTTCATCCTTGCAGATCCGGCGGACTTGATCAGCCCCGAAGAGAGCCGTTCACGTTCCTGTGGCTCAGTGGTCGCACGCCCACGACGCCTTGGCCGTGGTCGCCGCCGCCTGGTTGCGCAGTGCACGTACCGCCTCCGACGGGTCGGACGCCCCGTACACCGCCGAGCCGGCGACGAAGACGTCGGCACCCGCGTCCGCGCACCGCTCGATGGTGGCCGCCGAGACCCCGCCGTCGACCTGGAGCCACAGCTCCAGGCCGTGCTTGGAGATCAACTCGCGGGTGCGGCGGATCTTGGGGAGCATGATGTCGAGGAACGCCTGTCCTCCGAAACCGGGCTCGACCGTCATGATCAGCAGCATGTCGAGCTCGGGGAGCAGGTCCTCGTACGGCTCGATGGGCGTCGCGGGCTTCAGCGCCATGGAGGCGCGGGCGCCCTTGGCGCGGATCTCCCGGGCGAGCCGGACGGGCGCGGCGGCCGCCTCGACGTGGAAGGTGACGGAACCGGCCCCCGCCTCGACGTACTGGGGCGCCCACCGATCGGGGGCCTCGATCATCAGATGGCAGTCCAGCGGAGTGTCCGTCGCACGGGCCAGCGACTCTACGACCGGCACACCGAGCGTGAGGTTCGGGACGAAATGGTTGTCCATGACGTCGACGTGGAGCCAGTCGGCTCCCTCCACCGCCTTCGCCTCGTCCGCGAGGCGGGCGAAGTCGGCGGACAGAATGCTGGGGTTGATCTGCACGGCCATACCCCAAGCCTCCCATGCCAGGGCGGGTATGTTCACGCCGGTCCAGACCTAAGCCGTTCAACGGATGTGCCGCCCGGCGCATCTGTGCCACCCTGGGCCGCCGGACGGCTCGACACAAATGGCTCCGGGGGTGGCCATGACCGGCAATAGGGGCATAGCCCATCTGGTCTGCGGACGACGTGCCAAGTGGCTGGTGCTGGCGCTGTGGCTGGTGGTGCTCTTCCTGACCGCGCCCCTCGCCTCCAAGCTCACCGACGCGCAGGACAACGACGCGGCCTCCTGGCTGCCCGGCTCCGCCGAGTCGACGCAGGTCCTGACGCTCTCCGAGGACTTCCGGCCGGAACAGATCCCCGCGGTCGTGATCTACGCCCGTGAGAGCGGCCTCACGGCTCAGGACCGGGCGGCGATCGCCCAGGACGCGGCCCAGATCAAGCGGCTGACGGCACACGGCATCCGCGGCGCGGAGACCCGGGGGCCCGTCTACGACCGGCGGAGCGACCCGCGCGCGGCGCAGATCCTGGTCCCGATCACCATGGACGAGAAGGGCTGGGAGGAGATCGCGCCCGCGGTCGACTCGATCCGGGACGTGTCCGGCGAGAGCCATGGCGGGCTGGCCGTGCACATCACCGGCCCGGGCGGCACCTCCGCGGACTTCTCCAAGGCCTTCGAGGGCATCGACTCGACGCTGCTGGTGTCCGCGATGGGCGTCGTCATCGTCATGCTCCTCATCACCTACCGCAGCCCCACCCTCCTCCTGGTTCCGCTGCTGTCGGTGGTGGCGGCCCTGTTCACCGCGCAGGCCTTCATCTACCTGCTCGCCCGGCACGCGGGCCTGACCGTCAACGGCCAGAGCGCGGGCATCCTGACCGTCCTCGTCTTCGGCGCGGGGACGGACTACGCCCTGCTGCTCGTCGCCCGCTACCGCGAGGAGCTGCACCGCCACGAGGACCGCCACGAGGCGATGGCGCTGGCCCTGCACCGCGCGGGCCCGGCGGTGATCGCGTCCGGCGCGACCGTGGTCCTGAGCATGCTGGTGCTGCTGGCCGCCGAGATGAACTCGACGCGCGGCCTGGGCCCGGTCGCCGCAATCGGCGTGACGGTCGCCCTGCTGGCGATGATGACCCTGTTCCCCGCCCTGCTGGTGATCTTCGGCCGCTGGATCTTCTGGCCGGTGATCCCGCACCACGGCGCCCCCGACCGCATCGAGAGCGGCGTCTGGGCCCGCATGGGCCGCCGGATCGCCCGCCGCCCGCGCATGGTCTGGGGCGTCACCGCACTGATCCTCGCCGTCTGCTCGCTCGGCCTGATCCAACTGCGCGCCGAGGGCATCGGCAACGCCGACGCGTTCACCGGGAAACCCGACTCAATCGTCGGCCAGGAAGTCTCCGCGAAGTACTTCCCGGCGGGCAGCGGCGACCCCTTGGTCATCGTCAGCGACCAGACGCGGGCCCGGCAGGTCGGCGCGGCGGTGGCCGGCACCCGGGGAGTGGTCCCGGAGTCCCTCGGCCTGCCGCCGGGCACGAAACCGTCGTACGAGGGAAAGGTCCTCTTCGAGGCGACGATGACCGCCCCGGCCGACAGCGAGGCCGCGAAGCAGACCGTCGAGCGGGTCCGGGACGCCGTCCACGCGATCCCCGACGCGGACGCGCGGGTCGGCGGCGGTACGGCGTCCCTGCTGGACATGGACAAGGCGACCACGCACGACAACGTGCTGATCATCCCGCTGGTGCTCGCGGTCGTCCTGCTGATCCTGTGCGCGCTGCTGCGCGCCCTGATCGCCCCGCTGATCCTGATCGGGACGGTGATCCTGTCGTTCGCGGCGGCGCTCGGCATCAGCGCCCTGGCCTTCCGCCACCTCTTCGACTACGCGGGCGAGTCGACGGACTTCCCGCTGTTCGTCTTCGTCTTCCTGGTCGCCCTCGGCATCGACTACAACATCTTCCTGACCACCCGCATCCGCGAGGAGGCGACCCGCCAGGGCACCCGCGCGGGCGTGGTCACCGGCCTCGCGGCCACGGGCGCGGTCATCACCTCGGCGGGCCTGGTCCTGGCCGGCACCTTCGCCGCCCTCGGCACCCTCCCGATGGTCGCCTTCGCGGAGATCGGCTTCGCGGTGGCGCTGGGGGTGCTGCTGGACACGTTCATCGTGCGGTCGGTGCTGGTCACGTCGCTGTTCCTGGACGTAGGCCCTCGCGTCTGGTGGCCGCACAGTCTCGCCAAGGAGCACGCAACCGACGTAGAGGCGCGGGGAACTGCGCGACCAGCCACAACGGCGTCGCAGACGAACGACTAGTCACCCGGTCCGACGAATCAACGCCAGATACATCGCGTCGGTCCCATGCACATGCGGCCACAGCTGAACGTCCGGCCCCTCCCCGAGCTCCGGCACACCGTCCAACAGGGGCCGCGCGTCAAGGAGTTCGGCCTCGGGCCGCTGCTTGAGCACGTCGGCGACAACCGCCCGCGTCTCGGCAAGATGCGGCGAACACGTCGCGTACCCCACGACCCCACCGACCCGCACGGCGTCGAGCGCACTCTCCAACAGGCCGCGCTGCAACGGCGCGAACCCTTCCAGATCCTCGGGCCGCCGCCGCCACCGCGCCTCAGGCCGCCTCCGCAACGCGCCGAGCCCGGTGCACGGCACATCCATCAACACCCGGTCGAAACTCCCGGGTTGCCACGGCGGCCGCGTCCCGTCCGCGGCGATGACCTGATACGGCCCCGGATTGCCCGCGAGCGCTTTCGCCACCAACCCCGCCCGGTGCGGCTGCTTCTCGGAAGCGAGCAACCGAGCCCCCCGCTGAGCAGCGAGCGCGGCGAGCAACGCAGCCTTGCCCCCGGGACCGGCACACCCGTCGAGCCACCGCTCGTCCCGCCCATCGAGCGGCGCGTTCGCGAGGGCGAGTGCGACGAGCTGACTGCCCTCGTCCTGCACCCCGGCCCGCCCCTCCCGCACGGCGTCCAGGGCCCCGGGCTCCCCGCCCTCGGCCAGCCGCGCGGCGTACGGCGACCAGCGCCCCGGCACCGCGGAGTCCTCCCGGAGCAGCTCCTCGACCGTGGCCCGCCCCGGCCGGGCGACCAGCGTCACCTCGGGCCGCTCGTTGTCGGCCTCCAGCAGCCGCTCGATCCCGGCCCGGCCGCCGCCGAGGGAGTCCCACAGCGCGGAGACGATCCAACGGGGGTGGGAGTGCACGACGGCGAGATGGTCCTCGGGGTCGTCGTCGTAGGGGGGCGCGACTTTCGCGAGCCACCCGTCGAGATCGTCCTGGGCGACCTTGCGCAGCACGGCGTTGACGAACTTGGCCCGCCCGTCCCCGAGCACGACCCGCGCGAGCTCTACGGAGGCGGACACGGCGGCGTGCGTCGGGATCCGCGTCCCGAGCAGCTGGTGCACACCGAGGCTCAGCACGTCGAGCACCGGCGGGTCGACCTCGCGCAGCGGCCGGTCCACGCATGCGGCGATGACCGCGTCGTACGTCCCCTGTCGGCGCAGCGTGCCGTACACGAGCTCGGTGGCCAGCGCGGCGTCCCGCCCGTCGAAGTCCCCTTTCTCCCGCGCCTTGCGCAGCAGCGGCGGCAGAACGAGGTTGGCGTAGGCGTCCCGCTCGTCCACGGCCCGCAACGCCTCGAAGGCGAGCATACGGACGGGGTCCTTCTGGGGACGGCGATAGGGCTTGCCGGGTTTACGGGGCCGACGGGGCTGCTCGCTCACGAAAAGGTGCTCCGGATATCAGGAAGGGTTGCGTGTTCAGCGTACGTCGGGGGTGGGGGGTTGGAGGGGCGGGGCGGCTGGAGGGAGCGACTCGGGGGGCTGCCTTCGGGGTGGGGCGCTTCCGGGGGCTGCCTTTGGGGGCTGCTCTTTGGGGCGCGGTCGGCTTTGGCTGCCTTCGGGGACGGCAGGCTTCTGAGGCACCGCCTTGAAGCACGGGAGACTTCCGAGGGGCTGCCCGGGGCACGGCCGGTTTCGGAGGAACTACCTTCGGGGCACGGCATGCCTCCGAGGACGTGCCTGGGGGCACGGCTGATCTCAGAGAAGCCGCCTTCGGGACACGGTCCGCTCCCCGGAAGCCGCCCGTCAGGCGCCGCCGACTTCCAAAGGGCCGCCCCGGATTGCCGTCGCTCTCCCAGAAGCGCCCCTGGACACCCCTTGGGTGCGGTCGGCCCGCCCCCCGAAGGCCTGCGCTGTAGCTGCTGTCCGCCTCTGACCACGTCCCCGCCGAGTGCTCCCGCTGTCCCAGCCGCCCCCTGATGACGGCCGTCACCGCCCGAGGCGCTGCCCCTTCGGCACCGTGGCCCTCCTCTTACGTACCGTCGCCTCCCCAACCCCTCCCCGCCATCGCCTGGGGTCACCCGCCAAGAATCTCCCCTTCACCGATCCGCACACCCCGCGCCCAGTCCGCCGCCTTCATCGGCTTCTTGCCCTGCGCCTGCACCCACAGCAGCTCGACGGCGTACGACCCCGTCCCGACGTGGACACTGTTCTTGCCGACCGCCATCGCACCGGGCGCGAGGTCGGTCCGGTCGGGAGCCGACGTGACCTGGATGAGCTTGAGCCGCTCACCCCGGAACGTCGTCCAGGCCCCGGGAGCGGGGTGGCACCCCCGCACGACCCGGTCGACCCGCAACGCCGGCGCCGCCCAGTCGACCCGCGCGTCCTCGACGGTGATCTTCGGCGCGAGAGACACACCCTCGGCCGGCTGCGGTACGGCCTTCAGCGTGCCGTCCGCGATGCCGTCCATGGTCGCCGCGAGCAGCCCGGAACCGGCGAAGGCGAGCCGGGTCAGCAGGTCGCCGCTGGTGTCGGTGGGCCGGATCTCCTCGGTGACGGTCCCGTAGACGGGCCCGGAGTCCAGCCCCTCCTCGATCAGGAAGGTCGCGGCCCCGGTGATCTCGTCGCCCGCCATGATCGAGTGCTGCACGGGCGCGGCCCCCCGCCAGGCGGGCAGCAGCGAGAAGTGCAGGTTGACCCAGCCGTGGACGGGGATGTCGAGGGCGACACGGGGCAGCAGGGCACCGTAGGCGACGACGGGACAGCAGTCGGGCGCGATCTCGCGCAACCGCTCCAGGAACTCCGGATCCCGCGGCTTCGCCGGCTTCAGCACCTCGATCCCGGCCTCCTCGGCCCGCTCCGCGACCGGGCTCGCGACCAGCCGACGCCCACGCCCGGCCGGCGCGTCCGGCCGCGTGACGACGGCGGCCACCTCGTGTCGCCCGGAGGCGATCAGGGCGTCCAGGGCGGGAACGGCGACCTCGGGGGTACCGGCGAAGACAAGCTTCATGGGTGGGTACGGGCCTCTCGGGCGGGGGCGATACGGGCAACACACAAGTTTATGGCGGACGGCGAACGCCCACGAACGGGTTGACGCGCACCGTCCCCCCGACCCGCACCAGGCGTCACTTGGGCGCGAACACGCCACCCCCGGCGCACGCATATGCCCATACGCCCCCGGTGCGTGACCAGCGGCGCGTCCACGCGTTGGTCAAGAAAGAGTTGACCACAAAGGGCCGCAAGCGCGCGGCCCGATCCTTTTCAACGCCGGTTCGAGAGGCTTGTTCATGGCCGACCATGCAACCCACGACGCCCAGGCTCGGGCCAGCCTGCACTTGTTGGTGCGGGACATCGAGCGGGTCCGCCGGCAGGTGGACGCACTGCGCACGCTCACCGCCCAGCTGGGCAACGTCTACCGCCCGCGCCGCTCCGGCCCGTCCACGGGCTTCGTCGTCTACGGACGCGCTCCCGCGCCCACGGTCCGTCTCGCGCAGGAGCTGCGGGACAGCGTCGAGACGCTGGTGACGGCCGCGGTCGACTTCGACCGCTCGCTCGGCTTCTCGTGGGACGCGGTGGGCTCCGCACTCGGGGTCACGAAGCAGGCCGTCCACCGCCGCTACGGCGCCCGCCGCGCCGCGGCCCAGGCGACGGCCGACGCCGAGCACGCGACGGAGCAGACGGGCACCCGGACGGTCAGCGTCAACACCGGCATCCCCTCGGTGCCGGCGGTCCCCACGGTCCCGGCGGCCCGCTCGATGCCGACCCAGCCCACCGCAGGCAGCCCGTCCCTCCGCGAAGACCCCAGACCCCCCGCCTTCCCCGGCCCCCGAAACGGCTGACCCACCCCCACCCAGTGCCCTCCCACCACCTCCGGGAGGGCACAGCCATGTCCCCCGACACCCCACACCCCGAAACCAACAGCCGCACCCCACGCCCTACACCCCCGCCCGCACGCCACGACTCGCCGCCGCGGCCTGCACGCACCGCTCGACCGGCGGCCGTGGCCCGCACCGCACCCCACACCCTCGCCCTGCAGGCCACGACCCACTGCCGCGCTCCACCCCGCACGCCACAGTCGGCTGCCGCGCCCCGCATGACCCACACCCGCACCCGCACCCGCACCCGCACCCGCAAGCGTTGACCAGCCCCAACGGCCAGGCGTCAACCGCCCTGAGCGATCCCCAGCCACCCAACCCCTCAAGCCCCTGGCCCAAGCCACCCGCCCGCCCCCAGCCAGTCCCCCGGCCCCGAAGCCCTCGGTCGCAGCCCCGCCCACCAGACGCCGCCACCCCCGGCCAGCCGCCGACGACGCCCAACCCCCACAAGGGCCACCCGCACCCGACCACGAAACCCGCACGGGCGGTGCGGGTGGGAACCCCCATCCCGGCCGAAGGCCGCCCCCGCCCCCACCCCACCCCCGCTACCCGATGTCCGGCGGATCGATCCGCACCCGAACCACCCCCTCACCCCCCCGAGCCATCCGCGAAGCCTGCGCAGTCTTCAACGCAGCCGCCAACACCGCCCCCCTCCCCGGCGGCACCCGCACCAGCACCCGCTCCCACCCCTCCCCCGAAGAAGAACCCACCCTCCGAGCCCCCGCGTCAGCGACCGGCACAGGCCCCAACACCTCCGCCTCCGCAGGCAACTCCACCCCCGCCAAAAACTCCGCCAGCACCCCCGCCTCCCCCGACACCGCAGCCATCCGGGAAACCGGCGGAAACCCCAACTCCGCCCGCTCCCCCAACTCCCGCACCGCATGCCCCACGGGATCCCACCGCACCAACGCCTGCACAGGCCGCAACGTAGGCTCGGCGACCACGACGACCGTCCCCCCCGCCCCCTGCCCCCGCACCAACGCCGCCGCCGCGATCCACCGCCGCAACGCATCCTCTCCAGCCCTCAAATCAGGCCGCCCCACCATGGCCCACCCGTCGAGCAACAGCGCCGCCGCGTACCCCCCTTCCGCCACCGGCTCAGCCCCCGGCGTGCTCACCACCAGCGCGGGAGCATCCGGCACCGTGTCCAGCACATGCTCCCGCCCGGACGTCCGCACCGGCACCGCCGGAAACGCCCGCCCCAACTCCTCCGCGGTCCGCCGCGCCCCCACGACCTGCGCCCGCAGCCGGAACCCCCCGCACTCCTGACAGTGCCAGGCCGCCTCCTCCTGCCCGCACCACCCGCACCGCAACGCCCCCGCGTCCTGCCCCTCCAACGGCCCCGCACAGTGCCGACACCGCGCGGCCGCCCGACAGTTCGCGCACGCGAGACGCGGCACATACCCCCGCCGCGGCACCTGCACCAGCACCGGCCCGTGCCGCAGCCCCTCCTTCACGGTCTGCCAGGCAAGCGTCGGCAGCCGTGCCGCCCGCGCGGCCTCGTCGCGCGCGAGATCCTGGTCCCCCACCGTCCGCACCAGCGGCGCGGCCCTCCGCACCTGCTCCCGCGAGGCGACCAACGGCCGAGCCCACCCGCTCTCCACCAGCTGCGCCGCCTCGACGGTGCAACTCCAGCTCCCCAGCAGAAACCCGCACCGATCCTGCGCGGCCCGCAGCAACAGCACCTCCCGCGCATGCGGCTGCGGAGCATGCTGCTCACTGTGGCTGTCGTCGCCGTCGTCCCAGAGCACGACAAGCCCCAGATCCTGCACCGGCGCGAACATCGCGGCCCGCGTCCCGACCACGGCCCGCACGGCCCCCCGCCGCACGGCGAGCCACTCCCGGTACCGCTTCTCGGGCCCGGCATCGGCGGTCAGGACGGCATGCCGCCCCACCCCCAGCAGGGAGGTCAGCGCGGCATCGACCCGCGCGACGGCCCGCCCGTCGGGTACGACGACCAGAGCCCCCCGCCCGGAAGCCAACGTGGCCACGACGGCCCGCGCCAGCTCCTCGCTCCACTCGGGCCCGGGCAACGCGTTCCACACCGCCCGCGGCGCACCCCCCGAGGCCAGCGACTCCAGAAACGCGCCCCCCCGCTCGTACCGCCCCCAGGACCCCACTTCGGGCGCTCCCGGCGGCGGCAACGGCTCGGGCGACGGCCGCTGCTCGGCCCGCGCACTGCGCGGCGGCACGGCGAGCTGCAGTACATCGGCGAGGCTCCCCGCGTACCGATCGGCGACGGCCCGCGCCAGCCCCAGCAACTCCTCGCTCAACACCCGCTCGGGCGACACGACCTGGGCGAGCGCGGCCAACGGCCCCGAGTAGTCCGACTCGGCGACCCGCTCGACGAGAAACCCGTCGATCAGCCCCCCGCCCTCGCGCCGCCCGTCCCGCACCCGATGCCGCCCGGCACCGAACCGCACCCGCACCCGCACCCCGGGCTGCGCGTCGGCATCCAGCTCCTCAGGCACGGCATAGTCGAAATACCGGTCAAGATGCAGCACCCCCTTGTCCACCAACACCCGTGCAACCGGCAACTCCTTCGCCAACGCGGCCCCCCGCCACGTCCGAGGCTTGGCCCGAGGCACCCTCCCCTTCCGCACCCCCTCCCGAACCAGAGCAAGCTGCTCCGGCGGCCCGCCACCGGCCGCAGCCCCCGCCTCCTCGTTCTCGCTGCTCACAGCACCATTGGTACCAGACCCCACTGACAACCGACCGCGCCCCGAACCCTCGATCCCCTCCAACGGCATCTCCACCGGCGGACGAGGAAAACGAACGGGGCCCGGCCCCCGAAGGGAACCGGACCCCGGTACAGACTCTGAGGCTTACAGCCCCGCCGCCTTCCGCAGCGCGTCCACGCGGTCCGTCTTCTCCCACGTGAACTCGGGGAGTTCGCGGCCGAAGTGGCCGTACGCCGCCGTCTGGGCGTAGATCGGGCGGAGCAGGTCGAGGTCGCGGATGATCGCGGCCGGGCGGAGGTCGAAGACCACCTCGATCGCCTTCTCGATCTTCTCGGTCTCGACCTTGGCGGTGCCGAAGGTCTCCACGAAGAGACCGACCGGCTCGGCCTTGCCGATCGCGTACGCGACCTGGACCTCGCAGCGCGAGGCGAGACCCGCGGCTACCACGTTCTTCGCCACCCAGCGCATCGCGTACGCGGCCGAGCGGTCCACCTTGGACGGGTCCTTGCCGGAGAAGGCGCCGCCGCCGTGGCGGGCGTAGCCGCCGTAGGTGTCGATGATGATCTTGCGGCCGGTCAGGCCGGCGTCGCCCATCGGGCCGCCGATCTCGAAGCGGCCGGTGGGGTTGACCAGGAGACGGTAGTTCTCCGTGTCCAGCTTGATGCCCTCGTCCAGGAGCGCCTTGAGCTCCGGCTCCACGACGAACTCGCGGATGTCGGGGGTCAGCAGGGAGTCCAGGTCGATGTCGGACGCGTGCTGCGAGGAGACGACCACGGTGTCGAGACGGACGGCCTTGTCGCCGTCGTACTCGATGGTGACCTGAGTCTTGCCGTCGGGGCGCAGGTAGGGGATGGTGCCGTTCTTGCGGACCTCGGACAGGCGCTTGGCCAGGCGGTGCGCCAGGAAGATCGGCAGTGGCATCAGCGTCGGCGTCTCGTCGCTGGCGTAGCCGAACATCAGGCCCTGGTCGCCCGCGCCCTGGCGGTCCAGCTCGTCCTCGTCGCCCTCGACCCGGGACTCGTAGGCGGTGTCGACGCCCTGCGCGATGTCGGGCGACTGCGCGCCGATGGACACCGACACGCCGCAGGAGGCGCCGTCGAAGCCCTTCTTCGAGGAGTCGTAGCCGATCTCCAGGATCTTCTCCCGCACCAGCTGCGGGATCGGCGCGTACGCCTTGGTCGTGACCTCGCCGGCCACGTGCACCAGACCGGTCGTGATCAGGGTCTCGACGGCGACCCGGGAGGTCGGGTCCTCCTTGAGGAGGGCGTCGAGAATGGTGTCACTGATCTGGTCAGCGATCTTGTCGGGGTGACCCTCGGTCACGGACTCCGAGGTGAACAGGCGACGGGACACAACGCTCCCTGTGGTTGCAGCGGCTGCTGGCTGATCATTGGCGGACGGGCCCGGGGGCTGCGCCCGGCATCGTCCGAGAACAGTTTATCGGTCGCGCTCGGCCGACGGCCCCCCTGTCTCGCCACTCGGGAGTGCCATGACCTGCGGCACGGGCATTCTGCCCAATGGGCGACCCGATTGGCCAGGGTCACCACACCCGATTGAGGGAGGCTCGAGGGACTTGTGAAGTGAATGCAACATTCAGTTCAGGCGCTCCACCACCAGGTCCCACACGGTTTCGGCCAGGGCTTCCTTCGGGCCGTGCGCCACCGGCGTCTCGCTGCCGTCGGCGCCCAGCACCACCGCCTCGTTCTCCTCGGACCCGAAGGTCTTGCGCTCCCCCACCTCGTTGACGACGAGGAGGTCGCAGCCCTTGCGTGCCAGCTTCGCGCGGCCGTTGGCCAGCACGTCGTCGGTCTCGGCGGCGAAGCCGACCACCACCTGGCCAGGACGGGCGCGGTCGGCCGAGATCTCCGCGAGGATGTCCGGATTCCGCACCAGGACGATCGGATCGGGCTCCTTGTCGTCCTTCTTCTTGATCTTCCCGGAGGCGTAGGCGGCCGGACGGAAGTCCGCGACCGCGGCGGCCATGACGACGGCGTCGGCGTCGGCCGCCGCCTTCAGGACCGCCTCACGCAGTTGTACGGCGGTGCCGACCGGCACGACGTCCACACCCGCCGGGTCCGGCAGCCCGGTGTTCGCGGAGACGAGCGTGACCCGGGCCCCGCGCGCTGCCGCGGTGCGGGCGAGGGCGTACCCCTGCTTGCCGGAGGAGCGGTTGCCGAGGAAGCGGACCGGGTCGAGGGGCTCGCGGGTACCGCCGGCGCTGACGACGACATGCCGCCCGGCGAGGTCGGGCTCACGCACGCCCCTGGCCAGGACACGACGACAGACCTCGAAGATCTCGCCCGGGTCGGGCAGCCGCCCCTTGCCGGTGTCGACGCCGGTGAGACGGCCGACGGCGGGCTCGATGACGACGGCGCCGCGGCGGCGCAGCGTCGCCACGTTCTCCTGGGTGGCCGGGTGTTCCCACATCTCGGTGTGCATCGCGGGGGCGAAGACGACCGGGCAGCGGGCGGTGAGGAGGGTGTTGGTGAGCAGGTCGTCCGCGAGGCCGTGGGCGGCCTTGGCCAGAATGTCGGCGGTGGCCGGGGCGACCACGACGAGGTCGGCGTGCTGTCCGATCCGTACGTGCGGCACCTCGTGGACGTCGTCCCAGACCTCCGTGGAGACGGGGTGGCCGGAGAGGGCGGACCAGGTGGCGGCGCCGACGAAGTGCAGGGCGGAGGCGGTGGGGACCACGCGGACGTCGTGTCCGGACTCGGTCAGCCTGCGCAGCAGCTCACAGGCCTTGTACGCGGCGATGCCACCGCTGACACCCAGAACGACCCTCGGCTTGTCCACCGGGCCTCCTCCCACTGTCGGAACAACGTGTCCATCACACACCACAGGCCCGACAGTCGCGCTGCCGGGCCTGTGGATAAGTCAGCGAAAAGCTGAAAGTACTACTGCTGCTACTGCGCGGGGCCCTCAACGGCCTCGGACGTCAGCAGACCCGCGTTGATCTCGCGCAGGGCGATCGAGAGCGGCTTCTCGTGGACGTGGGTGTCGACGAGCGGACCGACGTACTCGAGGAGGCCCTCGCCGAGCTGCGAGTAGTACGCGTTGATCTGGCGGGCCCGCTTGGCCGCGTAGATCACGAGGCTGTACTTCGAGTCAGTGGCCTCGAGGAGCTCGTCGATCGGCGGGTTGATGATGCCCTCGGGCGCGGAGATGGAAGAGGACACGCTCTACCTTCCGAAGTGGGATAAAAGATCAGACAACTTCCATCAAGGCTAGCAGCTCACGCGCCACGTCCTCGACGGAGGTGTTGACCAGGGTCGTGTCGAACTCGGCCTCGGCGGCCAGCTCGATCTTGGCGGCATCGAGACGGCGCTCGATGACGTCCTTGGACTCGGTGCCCCGGCCGGTGAGCCGGCGCACCAGTTCCTCCCAGCTCGGCGGGGCCAGGAAGACCAGCTGCGCGTCCGGCATGGACTCCCGGACCAGCCGCGCGCCCTGGAGGTCGATCTCCAGCAGCACGGGCTCACCCCGGTCGAGCCGCTCGATCACGGCCGCACGCGGCGTGCCGTAACGGTTGCCGGCGAACTCCGCCCACTCCAGCAGCTCACCATTGGCGATCAGCTTGTCCATCTCCTCGTCGGTGACGAAGAAGTACTGGACACCGTGCTTCTCGCCGGGGCGGGGCCTGCGGGTCGTCGCCGACACCGAGAGCCAGACCTCGGGGTGTTCCTTGCGCATATGGGCGACGACCGTGCTCTTGCCGACCCCGGAGGGGCCGGAGAGCACGGTCAGCCGCGGACGTTCACTCATACAGCGATTATTCCAGCAATCCCGGAGTGCCCGGGCTCAGGAACCGGTGCTGCCGAACTCACGCTCCAGAGAAGCGATCTGGTTGGAGCCGAGGCCGCGCACACGACGGCTCTCGGAGATGCCGAGTCGCTCCATGATCTGCTTGGCGCGGACCTTGCCCACGCCGGGCAGCGACTCGAGCAGCGCGGAGACCTTCATCTTGCCGATGACGTCGTTCTCCTGGCCCTGCTTGATGACCTCGTGCAGGGAGGCGCCGGAGTGCTTGAGTCGATTCTTGACCTCGGCCCGCTCCCGGCGAGCCGCGGCGGCCTTTTCGAGCGCGGCTGCGCGCTGTTCAGGGGTAAGGGGCGGAAGAGCCACGCCTACGTCACCTCGGATGTCGAACTGTCGGATACGGACCGGTGAGGAACCTAGTCGCCCCACACCTGGGGAGCCACGAGCAACACGCTCGCCCGTTGACTCTCGTCGGAGACTAGCGGCCAAGTCCGCCAGAGTCAGCGAGAACAGCGGAAAAGTCCTGGTCAGCCTCCGTCAGGCCAGACATTTCAGACATACTGCCCCGGATTTGAGGATGTATTCAGACTCAAGCGGCCCTCGAACCGCCCGGTAACCACTCGTCGGAGGACTCGATCGAGTGGTTCGAACGCGCCCGGGAAACCACCGTCGGGGCCTCGGGCGATCCCCTCCGGGCACCTCGAACACTCCCCGCCGACGCCCCGAGTGGCCCCGGCCGCCCTCTCGGGCGGCTTCTCAGGCGCCCTCTCAGGCAGCCCCCACCGCCGCCCGGATCTGCTCCGAGAACCGGTCCGCCGACGCCCGCAGCGCGCCCGCGTCGGGTCCGTGCCGCAGCACCCCCCGGCTGACGTTCGGCACCACATTGCGGATCGCCGCTCCGAAGACCCGGGGAAGATCGGCCGGCGTGGCCCCCTGGGCGCCGACTCCGGGTGCCAGGAGCGGCCCGTTGATGTCCAGGTCGTAGGAGGACAGGTCGCCCAGCGTGGCCCCGACGACGGCCCCGAAGGACCCCAGGGGCGCCTCCCCCGCGTTCTCGGCCGCCAGGTGCCCCAGCATGGTCGCCCCGACGTTCCGCCCGTCCGCGCGGACCGCGTGCTGCACCTCGCCGCCCTCGGGGTTGGAGGTCAGCGCGAGCACGAAGAGCCCGGCGCCGCTCTCCCGTGCCAGCGCGATCGCGGGTGAGAGCGAGCCGTAGCCGAGGTACGGCGACACGGTCAGGGCGTCCGAGAACAGCGGGGAGTCCTTGCGCAGGAAGGCCTCGGCGTACGCGGCCATCGTCGAGCCGATGTCTCCGCGCTTGGCGTCCATGAGGACCAGCGCACCGGCCGCCCGGGCCTCCTCGACGGTCCTCTCCAGCACGGCGACTCCGCGCGAGCCGAAGCGCTCGAAGAACGCGCTCTGCGGCTTGAACAGGGCGACCCGTTCGGAGAGCGCCTCGACGACGGTCCGGCTGAACCGCTCCAGACCGGCCACGTCGTCCGCCAGGCCCCACTCGGCGAGCAGGGAGGCGTGCGGGTCGATCCCGACGCACAAGGGGCCACGCTCGTCCATGGCACGGCGCAGCCGGGCGCCGAAGGGCTCGTACGAGGTCATGCCGTCGTCCTTACGTCGGCGCCGACCGCGTCGGCGAGGGTGGCGTGCGGGCTCGTGCGCAGGCGCGCGGCGAGCCCCTTGTGGATGGTTCGGCTCCAGAACGGGCCCTCGTAGACGAACGCGCTGTAGCCCTGGACCAGCGTGGCACCCGCCAGGATGCGCTGCCAGGCGTCCTCGGCGTTCTCGACGCCGCCGACGCCCACCAGGGTGATCCGGTCGCCCACGCGCGCGTACAGGCGCCTGAGGACCTCCAGGGAGCGCTCCTTGAGGGGCGCCCCGGAGAGCCCGCCCGTCTCCTTCACCAACGAGGGCTCGGACGCCAGGCCCTCGCGCGCGATGGTCGTGTTCGTGGCGATGATCCCGTCCAGGCCGAGTTCGACGGCCAGGTCGGCGACCGCGTCGACGTCCTCGTCGGCGAGATCGGGCGCGATCTTCACCAGGAGCGGGACATGGCGGTTGGCGACGATCCGGTCGGCGGCCTCGCGGACGGCGGTCAGCAGCGGCCGCAGGTGGTCCACCGCCTGGAGGTTGCGCAGGCCGGGAGTGTTGGGCGAGGAGACGTTCACGACCAGGTAGTCGGCGTACGGCGCCAGCCGCTCGGCGGACTTCACGTAGTCGCCGACGGCCTCCTCCTCGGGCACGACCTTGGTCTTGCCGATGTTGACGCCCACGACCGTCCTGAAGACCGGCTCACGGGACGCCAGACGGGCCGCCACGGCCAGGGAGCCGTCGTTGTTGAAGCCCATGCGGTTGATGAGCGCGCGGTCCTTCACGAGGCGGAAGAGCCGCTTCTTGGGGTTGCCGGGCTGTGCCTCCCCCGTCACCGTACCGATCTCGACGTGGTCGAAGCCCAGCATCGACATGCCGTCGATGGCGACGGCGTTCTTGTCGAAGCCGGCGGCGAGTCCGAAGGGGCCGTGCATGCGCAGCCCGAAGGCCTCGGTGCGCAGTTCCTTGTGGCGGGGCGCGAGGGCGGCGGCCACGAAGGTGCGCAGGACGGGGATGCGGGCGGCGAGCCGGATCCAGCGGAAGGCGAGGTGGTGGGCCTGCTCCGGATCCATCCGTTGGAAAATCAAACGGAAGAAAATCTTGTACATGGTGTCCTCACCAAGAGGGGGACACCGTTTCCGGTGTCCCCCAGGGGTCTGCTAGTCGCGGGCCGCGGTCAGGTGTTCCGCGTGTTCCTGGAGTGAACGGACGCCCACGTCACCGTGGTTGAGGGCGTCGATGCCCTGGACGGCGGCGGCGAGCGCCTGCACCGTCGTCAGACACGGGACCGACCGCGCCACGGCCGCCGTGCGGATCTCGTAGCCGTCGAGGCGGCCGCCTGTGCCGTACGGGGTGTTGACGATGAGGTCGACCTCGCCGTCGTGGATGAGCTGGACGATGGTCTTCTCGCCCGCCGGGCCCTCGCCCTCGCTGAGCTTGCGCACGATCGTGGCGTTGATGCCGTTGCGCTTGAGGACCTCGGCGGTGCCGGAGGTGGCGAGCAGCTCGAAGCCGTGGGCGACCAGCTCGCGCGCCGGGAAGATCATCGAGCGCTTGTCGCGGTTGGCGACCGAGATGAACGCGCGGCCCTTGGTGGGCAGTGGACCGTAGGCGCCCGCCTGCGACTTGGCGTACGCCGTGCCGAAGACGGAGTCGATGCCCATGACCTCGCCGGTGGAGCGCATCTCCGGGCCGAGGACGGTGTCGACGCCGCGCCCGTGGATGTCGCGGAAGCGCGACCACGGCATGACGGCCTCCTTGACGGAGATCGGCGCGTCGAACGGCAGCTCACCGCCGTCGCCGTTGGCCGGAAGCAGCCCCTCCGCGCGCAGCTCTGCGATGGTCGCGCCCAGCGAGATCCGGGCGGCGGCCTTCGCCAGCGGTACCGCGGTCGCCTTCGAGGTGAAGGGGACGGTGCGGGACGCGCGCGGGTTGGCCTCCAGGACGTAGAGGATGTCGCCGGCCATCGCGAACTGGATGTTGATCAGGCCCCGGACGCCCACCCCACGCGCGATGGCCTCCGTGGAGGTCCGCAGCCGCTTGATGTCGTGGCCGCCGAGGGTGATCGGCGGCAGCGCGCACGCCGAGTCGCCGGAGTGGATGCCGGCCTCCTCGATGTGCTCCATCACGCCGCCGAGGTAGAGCTCCTGGCCGTCGTAGAGCGCGTCGACGTCGATCTCGATGGCGTCGTCCAGGAAGCGGTCGACCAGGACCGGCCGGGAGGGGCTGATCTCGGTCGACTCGGCGATGTAGGACTCCAGCCGGGTCTCGTCGTAGACGATCTCCATGCCGCGTCCGCCGAGGACGTAGGAGGGCCGTACGAGGACCGGATAGCCGATCTCGTCGGCGATGGCCTTGGCGCCCGCGAAGGTGGTCGCGGTGCCGTGCTTGGGGGCCGGGAGGCCCGCCTCGGCGAGGACCTGCCCGAAGGCGCCGCGGTCCTCGGCGGCGTGGATCGCCTCGGGCGAGGTGCCGACGACCGGCACGCCGTTGTCCTTGAGCGCCTGCGACAGGCCCAGCGGGGTCTGGCCGCCCAGCTGCACGATCACGCCCGCGACCGGACCGGCCTGCCGCTCGGCGTGGACGATCTCCAGGACGTCCTCCAGGGTGAGCGGCTCGAAGTACAGCCGGTCGGAGGTGTCGTAGTCGGTGGAGACGGTCTCCGGGTTGCAGTTGACCATCACCGTCTCGTACCCGGCGTCCGACAGCGCGAAGGAGGCGTGCACGCAGGAGTAGTCGAACTCGATGCCCTGGCCGATGCGGTTGGGGCCGGACCCCAGGATGATCACCGCCGGCTTCTCGCGGGGCGCAACCTCGGTCTCCTCGTCGTAGGAGGAGTAGAAGTACGGCGTCTGCGCGGCGAACTCGGCGGCGCAGGTGTCGACCGTCTTGTAGACCGGGCGGACGCCCAGCGCGTGCCGCACCTCGCGGACGACGTCCTCGCGCAGGCCCCGGATCTCGGCGATCTGCTGGTCGGAGAAGCCGTGCCGCTTGGCCTCGGCGAGCAGCTCGGGGGTCAGTTCGGCCGCCGCGGCCAGCTCGTCGGCGGTCTCCTTGATGAGGAAGAGCTGGTCGACGAACCAGGGGTCGATCTTCGTGTACGCGAAGATCTCCTCGGGCGTGGCGCCCGCGCGGATGGCCTGCATGACGGTGTTGATCCGGCCGTCGGTGGGGCGTACGGACGCCTCCAGCAGCTCACCCTTGTCGCCCGGGTCTCCGACGAAGGTGAACTGGCTGCCCTTCTTCTCCAGCGAGCGCAGCGCCTTCTGGAAGGCCTCGGTGAAGTTGCGCCCAATGGCCATGGCCTCGCCGACCGACTTCATGGTCGTCGTCAGCGTCGAGTCCGCAGAAGGGAACTTCTCGAAGGCGAAGCGAGGCGCCTTCACGACCACGTAGTCGAGCGTGGGCTCGAAGGAGGCCGGGGTCTCGCGCGTGATGTCGTTCGGGATCTCGTCCAGCGTGTAGCCGACGGCCAGCTTGGCGGCGATCTTGGCGATCGGGAAGCCGGTCGCCTTGGAGGCGAGCGCACTCGAGCGCGACACGCGCGGGTTCATCTCGATGACGATGACACGGCCGTCGGCCGGGTCGATCGCGAACTGGATGTTGCAGCCGCCGGTGTCGACACCGACCTCGCGGATGATCGCGATACCGACGTCACGCAGCCGCTGGTACTCGCGGTCGGTGAGCGTCATCGCGGGCGCCACGGTGATGGAGTCGCCGGTGTGCACGCCCATGGGGTCGAAGTTCTCGATGGAGCAGACGACCACGACGTTGTCGTTCTTGTCGCGCATCAGCTCCAGTTCGTACTCCTTCCAGCCGAGGATGGACTCCTCCAGGAGCACTTCGGTGGTCGGCGAGAGCGTGAGGCCCTGCCCGGCGATCCGGCGCAGTTCCTCCTCGTCGTGGGCGAAGCCGGAGCCCGCGCCGCCCATGGTGAAGGACGGGCGGACGACGACGGGGTAGCCGCCGAGCGTCTCGACGCCCTGCAGGACGTCGTCCATGGAGTGGCAGATGACCGAGCGGGCGGACTCGCCGTGCCCGATCTTCTTGCGGACCTCCTCCACGACGTCCTTGAAGAGGTCGCGGTCCTCGCCCTTGTTGATCGCCTCGACGTTGGCGCCGATCAGCTCGACGCCGTACTTGTCGAGGGTGCCGGCCTCGTGCAGCGAGATGGCGGTGTTGAGGGCCGTCTGACCGCCCAGGGTGGGCAGCAGGGCGTCCGGCCGCTCCTTGGCGATGATCTTCTCGACGAACTCCGGGGTGATCGGCTCGACGTAGGTCGCGTCGGCGATCTCCGGGTCGGTCATGATCGTCGCCGGGTTGGAGTTGACCAGGATGACCCTCAGACCCTCGGCCTTGAGGACCCGGCACGCCTGCGTGCCGGAGTAGTCGAACTCGGCGGCCTGGCCGATGACGATCGGGCCGGAGCCGATGACCAGGACGGACTGGATATCGGTGCGCTTAGGCACGCTGGCCCTCCATGACGGTGCTCATCAAAGACGTGAAGCGGTCGAACAGGTAGGCGGCGTCGTGCGGGCCCGCCGCCGCTTCGGGGTGGTACTGGACGGAGAAGGCCGGCTGGTCGAGCAGCTGGAGGCCCTCCACGACGTTGTCGTTCAGGCAGACGTGGGAGACCTCGGCGCGGCCGAACTTGGTCTCGCTGACCTTGTCGAGCGGCGCGTCGACGGCGAAGCCGTGGTTGTGGGCGGTCACCTCGACCTTGCCCGTCGTACGGTCCTGCACCGGCTGGTTGATGCCGCGGTGGCCGTACTTCAGCTTGTAGGTGCCGAAGCCGAGTGCGCGGCCCAGGATCTGGTTGCCGAAGCAGATGCCGAACAGGGGCGTCTTGCGCTCCAGTACGGCGGTCATCAGCGCGACGGGGCCGTCGGCGGTGGCCGGGTCGCCCGGGCCGTTGGAGAAGAACACGCCGTCCGGGTTCACGGCGTAGACGTCCTCGACGGTCGCCGTGGCGGGCAGGACGTGCACCTCGATGCCGCGCTCGGCCATGCGCTGCGGGGTCATGCCCTTGATGCCGAGGTCGACGGCGGCGACGGTGAACTTCTTCTCGCCGACCGCGGGGACGACGTACGCCTCCTTGGTGGCGACCTCCTCGTAGAGGCTGGCGCCCTTCATCTGCGGCTGGGCCTGCACGCGCGCGACGAGTTCGTCCTCGGCGGCGATCGCCTCGCCGGAGAAGATCCCGGCGCGCATGGAGCCGCGCTCGCGCAGATGGCGGGTGAGGGCGCGGGTGTCGATGCCGCTGATCCCGACGATGCCCTGGGCGACCAGCTCGTCGTCCAGGGAGCGCTTGGCCCGCCAGTTGGACGGCACGCGCGCGGGGTCGCGCACGACGTAGCCGGAGACCCAGATCCGCCTGGACTCGTCGTCCTCGTCGTTCCAGCCGGTGTTGCCGATCTGCGGGGCGGTCGCGACGACGATCTGACGGTCGTACGACGGGTCGGTCAGGGTCTCCTGGTAGCCGGTCATGCCGGTGGAGAACACGGCCTCGCCGAAGGTCTCCCCCACGGCCCCGTAGGCACGGCCGCGGAAGTTCCGGCCGTCCTCCAGGACGAGTACCGCGAGAGCCTTCGAGGCTCCCCTTGTGGAGGTCATCATCGTGCGCCTTCCGTTTCCGTCTTGTTGATCATGGAGTCAATGGCGTCGACCCACTCGGTGTGCTCGGCCGCGTTATCGGAGCGGAACCCCGAGTCGATCAGCCGCTCGCCGTGCGCCCAGGTCACGATGAGGAGCCCGCCCTCGGTGAGGACCTTGCCCGCGATGCCCTTGCCGAGCACGGCCTCGCGCAGGGCCTCGCGCGGGATGAAGAAGTCGGCCGCCCCGGGGCGTACGACGTCCAGTCCCGCGTCCGTCAGCGTGAGCTCGACCCGGCTGCGGGTGCCGAGGCCGTGCGCCACGATCCGGTCGAGCCACTGCCCGGCGGTGGTGGAGCCGTGGTAGCGGCCGCTC
The DNA here is from genome assembly GCF_040643855.1 of Streptomyces sp. NPDC047072. Taxonomy (NCBI): domain Bacteria; kingdom Bacillati; phylum Actinomycetota; class Actinomycetes; order Kitasatosporales; family Streptomycetaceae; genus Streptomyces; species Streptomyces sp. NPDC047072. The sequence continues at coordinate 24,524 of NZ_JBEYVC010000133.1, forward strand.
ATGCCCAGTCTCGCCGGGCCCGGGTCCTCCGGCGCGGCGGGCAGCTCGGGCAGGTCTCCCTGGAGCGTGCCGCGCCACTTCCAGCCCTCGCGCATCAGCCAGTAGACGAGCGCGACGAACAGGGCGAGGCCGACGAGCCAGCCGATCCGGGCGGCCCAGTCGGTCACCGGCGCCGACTCCTTGCCGGCCGCGATCAGTAGTGCAGATGTCACGTGAGCTTCCCGTCGACGAGCGTGGCCTTGCCCCGGAGCCAGGTGTGCGTCACACGGCCCGGCAGCTCACGCCCCTCGTACGGGGTGTTCCGGCTGCGCGAGGCGAAGCCCGCGGGGTCCACCGACCCACGGTAAGCCGTGTCGACGAGCGTGAGGTTGGCGGGCTCACCTGCCGAGACGGGACGCCCGTGGCCCTTCGCCCGCCCGATCTCGGCGGGCTTGGCGGACATGCGCGCGGCGACCCCGGCCCAGTCCAGCAGGCCCGTCTCCACCATGGTCTCCTGCACCACTGACAACGCGGTCTCCAGGCCCACCATCCCCATGGCGGCCGCGGCCCACTCGCAGTCCTTGTCCTCGTGCGGGTGCGGGGCGTGGTCGGTGGCGACGATGTCGATCGTGCCGTCGGCAAGCGCCTCGCGCAGGGCGAGCACGTCCCGCTCGGTGCGCAGCGGCGGGTTGACCTTGTAGACCGGGTTGTACGTCCGCACGAGTTCGTCGGTGAGGAGCAGGTGGTGCGGGGTGACCTCGGCGGTGACGTCGATGCCGCGGGACTTGGCCCAGCGGACGATCTCGACCGAGCCGGCCGTCGACAGGTGGCAGATGTGCACGCGGGAGCCGACGTGCTCGGCGAGCAGGACGTCCCGGGCGATGATCGATTCCTCGGCCACCGCGGGCCAGCCACCGAGACCCAGCTCGGCGGAGACGATCCCCTCGTTCATCTGGGCGCCCTCGGTCAGCCGCGGCTCCTGCGCGTGCTGGGCGACGACCCCGCCGAAGGCCTTCACGTACTCCAGCGCGCGACGCATGATCACGGCGTCGTCGACGCACTTGCCGTCGTCGGAGAAGACGGTGACCCCTGCGGCCGACTCGTGCATGGCACCGAGTTCGGCGAGCTTGCGCCCCTCCAGGCCGACCGTGACGGCACCAATGGGCTGCACGTCGCAGTAGCCGTGCTCCTGCCCGAGCCGGTAGACCTGCTCGACCACGCCGGCGGTGTCGGCGACCGGGAAGGTGTTGGCCATGGCGAACACGGCGGTGTAGCCACCGCTCGCCGCCGCGCGCGTGCCGGTCAGCACGGTCTCGGAGTCCTCGCGGCCCGGCTCGCGCAGATGGGTGTGCAGGTCTACCAGGCCCGGCAGCAGCACCTTGCCGTCGGCTTCGACGACCTCGGCGCCCTCGGCCGAGAGCCCTGTACCGACAGCCTCGATGAGAGAACCGTCGATCAGCACGTCCTGCGGCTCGCCACCGAGCACCTTCGCACCACGGATCAGGATCTTGCTCATGTGACTTACTTCTCCTCGATACGGGTGTGACTGACGGCAGGCTCGTTTCCGCCGAGCAGCAGGTACAGGACGGCCATCCGGATGGAGACGCCATTGGCGACCTGCTCGACGACGGTGCAGCGCTCGGAATCGGCCACCTCGGCGGTGATCTCCATGCCGCGCACCATCGGGCCGGGGTGCATCACGATGGCGTGCTCCGGCATCCGCGCCATGCGGTCGCCGTCCAGGCCGTAGCGCCGGGAGTACTCGCGCTCGGTCGGGAAGAACGCGGCGTTCATGCGCTCGCGCTGGACGCGCAGCATCATCACCGCGTCGGACTTGGCGAGCGTGCTGTCCAGGTCGTACGACACCTCGCACGGCCAGGTCTCGACGCCGACCGGCACCAGGGTGGGCGGGGCGACCAGGGTGACCTCGGCGCCGAGGGTGTGCAGCAGGTCGACGTTGGAGCGCGCGACCCGGCTGTGCAGGACGTCCCCGACCAGCGTGATGCGCTTGCCGGACAGGTCCTGCCCGAGCCCGGCGTCCCGCCCGACGAGCCGACGGCGCATCGTGAACGCGTCCAGCAGGGCCTGGGTGGGGTGCTGGTGGGTGCCGTCGCCGGCGTTGATGACGGCCGCGTCGATCCAGCCGGAGGTGGCGAGCCGGTACGGCGCCCCGGAGGCGCCGTGGCGGATGACGACGGCGTCGACACCCATGGCCTCCAGGGTCTGGGCGGTGTCCTTCAGGGACTCGCCCTTGGAGACCGACGACCCCTTGGCCGTGAAGTTGATGACGTCCGCCGAGAGGCGCTTCTCGGCGGCTTCGAAAGAGATACGCGTGCGCGTGGAGTCCTCGAAGAAGAGGTTGACGATCGTGCGGCCGCGCAGGGTCGGCAGCTTCTTGATCGGCCGGTCGGCGACCCGGGCCATCTCCTCGGCGGTGTCGAGGATCAGGACGGCGTCGTCGCGGGTGAGGTCGGCGGCCGAGATGAGATGACGCTGCATCTTTCAGGCTCCGTAGGGAAGTTCGCGTGAAGAGGGAGATTCCGGGCAGACGAGGGCATGCCGAAAGGCCCGCCCGGACCGTCTGCTACTGGGTCTGCTTCACACCGAGCAGCACGGTGTCGCGACCGTCCTCCTCGGCGAGCTGGACCTTGACCGTCTCCCGCAGCGACGTGGGGAGGTTCTTGCCGACGTAGTCGGCGCGGATGGGCAGTTCGCGGTGGCCTCGGTCGACGAGGACCGCGAGCTGCACCGCGCGCGGGCGCCCGATGTCGTTCAGGGCGTCCAGGGCGGCACGGATGGTGCGGCCGGAGAAGAGCACGTCGTCGACGAGGACGACCAGGCGGCCGTCGAGGCCGTCACCGGGGATCTCGGTGCGGGCCAGCGCACGCGGCGGGTGCATGCGCAGGTCGTCGCGGTACATGGTGATGTCGAGCGAACCGACCGGGATCCTGCGGTCGGTGATCTCCTCGAGCTTGGCGGCGAGCCGCTGGGCGAGGAAGACGCCTCGGGTCGGAATGCCGAGGAGCACCACGTCGTCGGCGCCCTTGGCGCGTTCGACGATCTCGTGGGCGATACGGGTCAGCACGCGCGCGATGTCGGGGCCCTCGAGAACGGGCCGGGCATCGGACGCCGTGATATCAGAAGTGTCCTGCTTGTCCATACGAAACGGACCTCCTTCTCCGCCTCACGGGACGGACCTTAAAGGACGTCGGATTTGCGCCATCCACCGTAGCAGGCCGGATCGGCGCCCCATGTCACCCCCTTGGCCTAATCGGCCACCGCTACCACGGAAGAGTCGGTGTGGACCATTCGGCTTGACGCAGAAGCGTCACGCTGCGTAACCTCACAGTGAGTTACCAGACGCGCGGCTCGGGACCACTGCAGCCGCGTCGATCCAGTGTCCGGGGAGCTATATGTCCAGCGAATACGCCAAACAGCTCGGGGCCAAGCTTCGGGCCATCCGCACCCAGCAGGGCCTTTCCCTCCACGGTGTCGAGGAGAAGTCCCAGGGACGCTGGAAGGCGGTCGTGGTCGGTTCGTACGAGCGCGGCGACCGTGCGGTGACCGTGCAGCGCCTCGCCGAGTTGGCGGATTTCTACGGTGTCCCGGTGCAGGAGCTGCTGCCCGGCACCACTCCCGGCGGGGCCGCCGAGCCGCCGCCGAAGCTGGTCCTGGACCTGGAGCGGCTGGCCCACGTCCCCGCGGAGAAGGCCGGCCCCCTCCAGCGGTACGCCGCGACGATCCAGTCCCAGCGCGGCGACTACAACGGCAAGGTGCTCTCGATCCGCCAGGACGACCTGCGCACACTCGCCGTCATCTACGACCAGTCCCCCTCGGTCCTCACCGAGCAGCTGATCAGCTGGGGTGTGCTGGACGCCGACGCCCGTCGCGCCGTGGCGACCCACGAGGAGGGCTGAGCCCCTCGCAGCCACAGCAGAAACGTGCCGCCGGGGTGGCCGGAACTTGACGGTTCCGGCCAC